>JAHITX010000070.1 GCA_018817425.1 Pseudomonadota bacterium | reverse complement strand
GAAAATTATGATTGTAAAGCATGTGATTTTACCGAGCCGGTTGCGCAAAGTCCCTAAGAGCTTCAGCTGGATTGACCACAGATTGATCAGCGATAGACATATTGAGCGGCTCTGTCATGGTTCGGCAGCCTTGTATTTATTTTTGTTATGCGCAAGCGATGAAAATGGATTGAGTTACTATGGTGACAAATCCATTATTGAAAAGCTTTCTATGGATGGCCGGACTATAGAGCAAGCCAGATCGGAACTTATCAGGACAGGACTTGTCGCATGGCAAAAACCTTTTTATCAGGTACTTTGCCTTGAACCTATCGGTAAAGACCGGGCAAGCGGATCGCCCATAGGTTGGAGATATTTTAAAAAAGGTCATGGAGGTGCGCCATGATTGATTACGAGACCTATGTAAGGAAAAGTCCGTTACCATCATAAAGTTTGTAAGCTTTCTCCATTGATTTAGCGCCGCTGATTTTATTTTCTGATAGCGGTGCAATTTTTTTAGGCATGAATTTTTGTTCCCTTTGTGGGTAACTGCTTTTTATGGTGTGGGTAACAATGGAAAACTTACCCCAAATATTACTGGATTTTGATAAACTTTATAGCACGTCTTTAGACAAGTGGCAACAAAAAAACCCGTTATTTCTAGCGGGTTTTGCACTTATTTGGATTGTATTGGATTAGGTCGGCGGCGTCTATCAAATAGCATCTATATCATATTGATTTATTTATACTATACAATAACATAATTTACTATATACCCCCAAATATACCCCCATATTTTGAATACCACCTGCCTTTTTGTCATATTTTGACTTAATATACTTTGAAAAATACATAGCATTCATCATGTGCGCAATAAATGTAAACTATAAGGTTTTTTATTCATCTGAATCATAATGTCTGGTTTATAGTTTGAATGCCGTGTAACATTTTTCTATAACCCATCATCGAAAAAAAGAATTCTTTCCCAGACCGCCCCGGTATGACCCGGAAACGAAACAGGCCGGGGTATAGATACTATAAGTAGGGTGTCATATGTGCATTACACGTCTGGATAAAAAAGCATGCTCCTTGTAAACTCTACTATATGTTTAGAAACTTCTTATGAATATAGCCTTATCATCTCTCAAGGCTCAAGTATGATTATTTTTATTCTGATAGAATGATATAGAAAGGGCTATTCTAATATGATCTTGGCAATTTCAGTTATTTTCTTAATCTGCTTAGGCCGTTTACCTTTCAGCAGTTTCCACAATTCCAATGACTCAAAAGGGCTTTCTGTTAATACTGTAATTTCTTCCCCGTCAAAATTAAGCAATTCTGACGATTTTATTTTTAAAGCGTTCGATAGCTTTTCAATAGTTTCTAAGGAGGGTGCGCGTTCACCTCTTTCTATTCGGCTTATCAGGTCAACACTAAGATTTGTTTTTTCTGCCAGTTTTGCCTGTGTCATTCCTGCCTTATTGCGTAATTGAGAGAGATGTACACCAAATTTTTTCTTGATAGTTGTCATAGTATTACCCTTTTAAGGTAAGAATATACGAAGAAATATCGCCTTGGAAGTGACTATGAGTCATGGCTAAGTGATTAATAATGATTGACTATTAGTCTTAGTGATGCTAACTCTTTACAAATAAAGGGATATCCCATATAAATTATTATTCAGCCTAAAAAAGCACAAAACCTTGCAGGATATTTTCAGAAACAGGTAGTTACGTTATACGAACTATTTTCACCGTCAGAACTTAAATGTTCAAAAAGGGGGAAGATATGAAGATAAAGATATTCATCGTAAGAGTTTTAATAATTTTATTTTGGTTCATAATAGCCGGTACAGGGTCAGCATTTGCAGATTTCATTTCTATTAATAATTCATCTTTTGAAATCCATGATCCTTACACTAAAGCAATATCAATAGATAATCTAAACCAAAATATATATACTGAAGTTTACGCCCCTTATTTTGTACCACCGGGAAGCAGAGAGTGGATTGATTCTATAGTTGGCTGGGATTTCACTGGGAACGCTGGAACAGCAAAATTTGAAGACTCATATTACCCTTCAGGGATTCCCGATGGAATGAATGTAGCCTTTAGTAACGGAGGAACAATATTTCAGACTTTAACAGCGACACTATCTCCAAATACTACCTATGAATTAACGGCATACGTTGGGTATAGTTCTAACCCTAATGCATGTCCCGGTTATAGCATTGAGTTACTCGCTGGGGGAAATGTTATCGCAAGTGATAATAACTCATTGTATCCGGCTGGCCTCTTCATGCCGTCATCAATAACATACACTGCCTCTTTAACCGACCCAAACTTAGGCAAATCTCTGCAAATAATGCTGATAAGTAATGGTGTACAAACCAATTTTGATAATGTAAGCCTCAAGGCTACTCCCGTTCCCGAACCTGCCACGCTGTTCCTTTTTGGCACCGGACTTACTGGACTTTTTTGTTATAGGAAGAAATTAAAAAATTAATACAGTCTTTATACATAGGTCCAAGAAAATAGATTATGACACCAATTCCACCGAATCCACCGGCTGTTGAACAGTTTGGTTTAACGCTGGAGCGCATGAATTACTTTGATAAAGTAAACCAGGGGAAAAACGGGTCAATCATCTTATTGTCAATAATTGCAAACATTATAATTTCCCTTTTTCTATTTCTGAATACAGGTATCCCTTTTTTGCTCGGCATATTTTTGGCTATATGCCCAGGGTATGTAATAGGGGGAAAAATTGAGGACAAAATTGTAACCCGTAGAATGGCAAAGGCAAAAAGACTCGCTGATTACGCAAACTATTTAAATTTTAAAAAGGCATTAACCGATTATAAAGAATCATTAAAAGCTTATAAGGAGCTCGTAGATTGCTTCGCAAATTAACCAAAGGGATAAACTGAAGCGTGGAAGGGAGAGATATGATACACCAAGAGAAAGCGATGTGTTCTGAAAAGAAGACCGGTTTTCCATTGGTGTTTAATACCCGCAAAGG
>JAHITX010000069.1 GCA_018817425.1 Pseudomonadota bacterium | reverse complement strand
TGTTTATCCGATAAAAATACCTCCTTTGCGTGAAAGAAGAAATGATATTGCCGAGCTGGTATATTATTTTATCAAACGAAAATCCACTGAAAAGAACATATCTCCACCGCCTGCAATTGGACCCGGAGCTATTGATCAGCTCAAGGCTAACAGCTGGCCGGGAAATGTACGTGAACTGGAAAATTATATAGAACGTATTTTAATCCAATATCAGGGACAAAACATTTCCGGCCCGCTTGCTTTCGAAGATACCTTATTTCAAAAAAAAGAACCTGATATACTTCATCAACCGGTTTACAGTAAAGAAAATAATGCGGAAGAAAAAATATTTTCATACCTCAAAGAGATCGTAAAAATTATATTACCGCAATCGGGTTCGGAAAAGATTATATCATCTGATGTTAAAAACGAAACTTTGGAATTGGAAGAGATAGTATCATCACATATAAAGAAAGTATTAAAACAAACAGGCGGTAAAATAAACGGACAGGGGGGCGCAGCCGAACTTCTCAATGTAAATCCTAATACGCTTAGAAGTAAAATGCGAAAATTAGGCTTATTAGAAAGCCGTAATGGAAAGTAAAAATCCGACTCCAGAGGGGCCGGCATTAGTTTAACCCCCGGAAGGTGAGGACGGTTTTAAAACAGCAGTTTAAAAGAAATAAGTATGGCTTATAAGAGATAACACATGACTTCATGGTATTTTCCAGCATTACTCGCACTTTTGTTAATGGGAATTCAGCGCTTTTTTTACAAGGTTGCAGCAGAAAGAAAATATCCTACCGAATGGGTAACCTTTTCCTTCATGGCGACAGTCACGCTGTTGAGCGCCGGAACATACTTTTTCCGGCAGTACCATGAACTCAATCTTGGTTTCCTGTTAGCCGTATCCCTTATTAATAGCATAGCTTTTCTTGTTGCCACCGTTTCCCATATTGAAGCACTCAAATATATCCCGGCAAATATTGCATACAGCATCATCCGTTTAAACGTGGTAGGAGTAGTTGCCTTTTCAATTTTCTATTTCAGGGAACAGATTTCTCTTCTCCAGGGTCTTGGACTGCTTTTAGCTATTGCTGCCATGATTGTGCTTACAACTCAGTTGGGAGCAGATACTATAAAAGCAGAACGCCGAAAGCAGGGAGCAGTGTTTATCTTTCTGGCTCTGCTGGCCGGTGCCACAGCAAGCATTTCATCCAAATTTGCGGCCATGCATGCGGACAAACTCGCCTTTATGGCTCTGTCGTATCTGATAGGGATGATCGGCTCTTTGGGAATAACCCGGGCATTGTCCTACGAAAAGGCCATGAATAAACGATCAGCCGCACTGGGTCTTGGTGTAGTTATGGGCGGGTTTAATTTTGCAGGGTTTTATGCATATTTATATGCCCTGGAACGCGGACCATTATCTCTTATTTCAGCCATTGTAGGAATGCATTTCGTAATCGCTATTGTACTTTCAGCATTTATATATAATGAGAAAATAAAGCCAGTTGGACTTTTGGGAATTCTTTTGACAATAATATCTATTATCCTGATACGAATTTGATTATTAACCGGAACACAAAATGAGAGGCGCTAATATTAATAAAAAAGGGCCTGCAAGAATTACAGGCCCTTAATGTTTTTTTGGAGGCGGCATCCAGATTTGAACTGGAGAATAACGGTTTTGCAGACCGCTGCCTTACCACTTGGCTATGCCGCCAAAAAAATGGAGCGGGAAACGGGATTTGAACCCGCGACTTCGACCTTGGCAAGGTCGCACTCTACCACTGAGTTATTCCCGCTCACTATAAAAACCTTATAAGCAGCACTATAAATATAATATCACGTAAAGGTTTATATCAAGTTTTGCAAATTATAAGTTTACATACTTTTTGTCAATAAATTTTTTGGAATTTTCTTTAATTGTCTTTAGGAAAGATCTCCGGTTGGAACCACCTGGGAATAAGCAAATAAAAAGGACTACTGCATAATATGCCTAAGCCTCCCTACTCACCTTTCCATGGCCTTTCAGATAGCTCTTCCCTCTGGTCAACGGTGCGAGCCATTTGAAAAAGCACATCAGAAAGCCTATTTAAAAACGGAATAATATTTTCATTTTCAACCTTTAAAGCTCCAACGCGGCGCTCGGCTGTTCGCACCAAAGCTCTGGCAAATTGAATATGAGCTGAAAGCAAACCTGAACCGGATAAGATAAAATTACTTATAGAACCAAGATCCGCTTCAAGTTTTTTTATCATTTCTTCTATAGCGTAAACCCTTGGTTTTTCAAATCCAACATGAGCATTTCCCAAAACGGAATTAATCCGGCACAAATTTCGTTGAATGTTATCTATCATTGCTTTAAGATCTTCATCTTTAAGTTGTGCATAGATAAGACCAAGAAATGAATTAACTTCATCCATCGATCCAATAGCTTCAACACAAATATCATCCTTGCTGAGTTTCTTGCCATCGGCAAGTAGTGTGCCTCCGCTATCTGTATAAAGATCATAAATTTTCATAGGGACTCCTTTTTGTATTATATTAAAACATACTATTTTGTTTTTGCAAGCATTCATAAATATTCTTGAATCAGATAGCATAGCGTCATAAACACCCCCCTATATCTGTCAATAATATGACACTTTATAATGCTTAAAAGCAAAAAAATGATTTGGATTAATGAAATAGATAAATATTTTTCAATTATTGCCGATATTTCTATTATAAATTTGCATATATTTTAAAATGGTTCGTTTTTTGCAAATTTCTTTTAATTAAGTAGCATTGACAACCCCTTTTAAACCGTATTTCATATATTTTTTTTATAGTTTAATTTTAGGAGGAAAAAATAAATGGCAGTCGATCCAAAGATCAAGATTTTGCTCGTAGAAGATGCATCTACTATGCGTAAAATGGAAGTTAAAATTCTTAAACAATTAAGTTTTGAAAATATCATTGAAGCGGTAGATGGAGACGATGCTATTAAAAAAATTGAATCGGAAACAAATATTCAACTGATTATAAGCGACTGGGCCATGCCCAACAAAGATGGCTATGAACTGCTCACATGGTTAAGATCACATGAGACCTATAATAATACGCCCATGATCATGGCAACCGGACAGGGCGATAAGGAATATGTTGAAAAAGCAATGCAGGCAGGCGCTAACGGGGTAGTGGCAAAACCTTTTACGCCTGAAGATCTTAAATATCAAATCGAAAAAGCCTTTGGCATAGATAAGAAAAAGCCTAAAAAGACTGATAGCGGAATAACGCTTGATAAGGATGGAAAGGTTCTTTTAAGAATCGCACATATTCAGATCACAGATCACCTTACTCTTGGTGTTATGAAACATATGCTTGAAAAGGGAAAAAGCAAGGCTGATCATTTTAATCTTGAGACTTTATGCATGCCCGGCTGGAATCCAGTTCAGTCGGCGCTGGAACAGGATGAAATCGATGCTGCCTTTATTCTGGCCCCGATAGCAATGGATTTATATAACTACGGAACGCCAATAAAGCTTGTGATGTTTGCACATCGAAACGGCAGTATATTTGTCCGCAGCAAATCAAAAAATTACCGCAAACCCTATCAACAGTTTTTTAAACACAAAACATTTTTTATCCCCCATAAAATGTCCGTTCATAATATGTTAGCCCATATGTATTTTACACAGATGGGTTTAAAGCCTGGCATTCCGGGCAAAGAAGCCGTCAATGTTTTGTTTGATGTTATACCCCCTGTTAAAATGCCGGAATTTTTAGGTGAAAATCCTGAAAGCTGTGGTTTTATGGTTGCTGAGCCAATAGGGTCCAGAGCAATCACTGCCGGCATAGCGGAAAAGCAGTTTGTATCAAGCGAAATATGGGAAAACCATCCTTGTTGTGTTGCTGTATTCAGGGATGAGTTCATAAACAAACACCCTGATGCTGTTCAGGAATTCTGCAATTTACTTACCGAAGCAGGCAGGTTTATCGGACAAAACCCTGATGAAGCATCCGAAATAGCAGTATCTTTTTTAGATCCCGAAGGACAAATGGGCTTACAAAAAGATCTATTAAAGAGCGTGTTGACTGATCCAAAAGGAATAAAAACCGACAATCTTTATCCTGTAATAGAAGATCTTGAAACCATCCAAAATTATATGACAAACAACATGGGCATAGGCCGTAGCATAGATCTTAACACCTTTGTTGATAAAAGATTTGCAGACATAGCTTACAAAGATGCTCCTGCCGGCATACGTTTAGCATCTCCCATAAAACACATGAAAGAATCGGATAATTCCTCTATAATAACTGGAAAAAGAGAAAACAATATACAAACAATTGAAGATCTTAAAGTAAAAGCATCACGCGAAGGCAAATATTTAAGTTTCGGAATATCGGATGAAACATACGGTTTGGGAATACTTGATGTAAGGGAAATTATAGGCATGCTACCGATTCGACCCATTCCGCAGATGCCGGAATTTATAAAAGGGGTTATTAATCTAAGAGGAAAAGTTATTCCAGTAATAGATATGCGATTGAAATTCGCCATGGAACCACTTAAATATAATGACCGGACCTGCATAATAGTAGTGGAAGTTTCAGGGCTTACCGGCTCAACTCTTATGGGTTTGGTTGTTGATACTGTTTGGGAAGTTTCAGATATCAAGGAAGACGAAACGGAAGACTGCCCGCAATTTGGCTCAAACACAAACAACAATAACATTCTCGGAATTGCAAAAACAAAAGAAGGAATTATTATTCTTTTAGACATTGATAAAATACTTCAAGCTGATGATATTGTTCAGCTATCACAGGTTGCCTGATACCAGGATGCATTCAAATTATAGCTGCGTTGGCATCAAAGGTTCTGTCCCAGGCGTATTACATATACGCCTGCGGCAAAACCTCCCTGCCGTTTTGCTATCTTTTTTAATACTACTTGCCACTCTTGTTATTGGTGGGGTATATATTGAAGGTGGATTACAAAATTTATAGCCAGCGCAAAAAAGCATGAAACAAAAGGTGTTAAAAACCATCCGATCAATATATTAAAAAGCATTTTACGTTTTATGGCATTCACACCCCTTATAACTCCAACGCCAAGTACTCCGCCGATAATAGCCTGAGATGAAGAAACAGGCACTCCTACAAAAGAATAAATCTGGACGGTTAATCCTACAGAAAGAAGTACTATCAGGGCTGAAAAAGGATCAAGTTTTACCAATTTCTTGCCTATATTTTCCATAAGTTTTCTGCTGTATGTAATTATACCAAAAGCAATGCTCAAACCTCCTATCAGAGCTGCCTGAAAAACGCTCAGCTTGCCTGCACCCACAAAAACAGCAGTTACATTTGCAACATTATTAGCACCCAGAGCATATGCCCCAAATGAGCCGGCAATTAGCATTCCTGCCCTGATTATTGAATCGGATTCAAACATGTTCGGCTTAAATTTATTGTAAATAATTGCCAATAACTTGTAGAGAATAATCGCAATAATTGCACACCCAATTGGGGTTCCGAACCAGCAGGCAACTACCTTGCCCATTCCGTCAAAATTAACCTGCCTGTTTAATATTCCTATACCTATGATTGATCCGACAACGGCTTGAGATGTGGAAATAGGCAAACTAAAAGCAGTCATGATAGATACCGTAAGAGCTGCCGCAACAGAAGATATTACGGCCTGCTCCAAACTAAAAGATGTAAGACCTTGAATCGTTTCAATCCCGGCACGCCCCGATATGACAGCCCCTAAAACGACAAATATAGAAGCAAGAATTGCCGCTGTCCGGAATCTGACCATTTTAGAGGAAACAGCAGTTCCGAAAACATTTGCAGCATCATTGGCACCAAGCGCCCAACCCATAAACACTCCGCCAAGAAGGGAAAGCATTTATATTCGCCTCTTGAGACTGAATATGTTTATACGTTTTGATACACGTTCGGTCCCATCTGATATATTGCCAATTTTTTCTATAAGCTCTTTTAGCTGAAGTTTTTCAAACCACTCTAAATCGGAATCAATGATCATTGAAATTATCCTTCTTTCAATGTTATCACAATGGCTTTCATTAGTATCAATTAAGCCAAGAAGTTCTCTTATTCCATTGGTGTTTGTAAAAAATGCTATGGACTGTCTGTTAAGAAGTTCACAACACTCAACACTAATTTTGACAAGCTCTCTGGTATCGGAAATAATAAAACTTGGGACAACAATTTTTTGGACTTGCATCATATGAAGAATATCTTTAAACAGTCTTGAGATAATATCGAATTCGGACAAAAGAGCCATTATATCTCCTCTGGAATCAGGAATAAGGGCCTTGGCATACAATGTACTGTTTATCTCATCGCTTATGTCGGTTATTTTATTTTCATACCTATGAGTTTGTTTTATATAAAAATCAAAATTTTCACAGCTTATTTCATCTAAAAAACAAAAATTCATCGCTTGTGAAAAACTCTCATAAATTAACTTGAAAGTATCAAGATATTCATAAATCAATAATTCTACCTGCCGTTCTTTTTTAAAAAGAAAATTAAGCATACAAGTTACCTTCCATAAATTTAAGTTCCCAATTCAACAAACGCTGAATCTTAGATTACAAGTATTTTTTATGATTTTCAAAGCTTATTTGATTTAATAATGTTTCGTCTCTTTTTCTTGGAAAGCTTTCTGCCCGGCCCCTTTTTTTTAGTGGTAGGTTGCCATTGCCTTTCTTCAACTTCGGAATCATCCATATTATTAAAGTCTGAAGCCATCTTGATCTTAGTTTCAAATAAAGGAGAACTTATAGTTGCCACCCCTTTTGATTCGGCATATTTGATAATATCCGTATCCGAACTTACTATTAAAGCTTGTTCCCTATGTACGGTCGCCATCTTTTTTATTACCGTATCAGCAGAATCGGGATATTTAGAATACCTGATGTCTATCCCTTTTAACCTGTCTCTTTGGGATGAAAACATGGGCGCATTTGCCCCATCAAAAACCACTATTACTTTGTGAGGTTTTATTTTTTTATAGGCAGCAAGCATGTCTATCAAAGCATTTCTACCAAGCCCGATATCTTTGCGGTCAAGAGAACTCAAAAAAGATGATTGGCGAATCAAATTATACCCGTCAATTATTATATGAAGAGACATAGTTACATATGGATTTTGATAGTGGATTATTTCTAATTATAATACAATTGCTATTAGTATTTTTGCTTAAGGAGGCTTATCAGATTATCAAGGTCTTCGTTGCTGTAGAACTCAATCTCTACTTTTCCTTTTTTGCCCTGCCGTTTTATTGCAACTTTTGTTCCGAAATGGGTGGAAAGTTCATTTTCAAGACTTGAAAAATATATGTCGTCAGAAGATTTGTCAGTTGTTTTCTTTTTACTTTTATCGGTTTTCAAGCGCTTTATAAGATTTTCGGTTTCCCTTACAGAAAGTCCTTTTGAAATCACATTTCTCCATGCAGCATTCTGAAGCGCAGGCGTTTCAGCTCCAAGCAGTGCTCTTGCATGACCCATGCTGATTATTCCTTCTGATATACTCTCTTTAATCTGATGGGGCAATTGGCGAAGCCGTAAGATATTGGCTACAGCAGGTCTGCTTTTTCCAACACGTTTTGCAGCCTCTTCCTGTGTCAGATCAAATTCGGTCATCAGGCGGTGATAAGCTTCGGCTTCTTCTATAGAGTTTAGGTTTTCACGCTGTATATTTTCAATAATTGATATTTCAAGCATCTCTGTATCGGAAACATTTTTTACTATAACCGGAACCTGGGCCAAGCCGGCTATTTTTGCCGCCCTAAGCCTTCTTTCACCGGCTATCAATTCGAAACCTCCGGAACTTTTTCTTACAAGAAGAGGCTGAATAATTCCTTTTTCTTTGATAGATTGAGCAAGCTCTAAAAGCTCGTTTTCAGAAAAATGAACCCTGGGCTGATATTGACTGGGTATTATAAGCCCTATATCGATAGCTATGTGCTTTCCCGATTCTTTATTATCATAGTCAGAATCAATTCCGGGTATCAGGGCGCCAAGGCCCTTCCCAAGAGCAATCTTTTTCTTCAGTTTCGATCCAGGATCCTTAGTCATCATAATCTCCAGATATTCAAATCTGACGGCTTTAGAAAAAAGTCCGTCAACTGGCCATGGGCGTATAAACCCCGACCAAAGATGAGGGTGAAATCAGTTAAATTATATTAATCGGCAGAAGAAGAAAATCCATCTCCCGCCATGTTCATTATCTCTTGCGCAAGGCTGATATAGCTTTTTGCACCAATAGAAGCAGCATCATAAAGCATTATAGGTTTTCCGAAACTCGGTGCTTCTCCAAGCCGGACATTTCTGGGAACTATAGTTTTAAATATAAGATTTTTAAAATATTTTGCTGCATCTTCAGCAACCTGCACAGACAGGTTAGTCCTCTTATCATACATGGTAAGAAGTATACCCGCAATTTTAAGCTCAGGATTTAAACTTCTTTTTATATGTTTTACTGTCTGTAAAAGCTGCCCCAGACCTTCAAGAGCATAAAATTCACACTGGAGCGGAACCAGAAGATAATTTGAAGCCGTAAGCGCATTAACCGTTAAGAGACTCAATGATGGCGGGCAATCAAGAATTATATATTCAAACATATCGAATGCTTTTGAAAGAAGATTTTTCAAAGCCAATTCCCGGCCGTCATGCGACATCATTTCCACCTCGAAACCTATAAGTTCGATATTTGATGGAATTGCTTTTAAGTATTCAATCTCCGTGTCAGCAAGGATACTTCCCAAATCCGATTCACCAAGCATACCATGATATAGATTGCCTTTATTAGCGGTTTTGTCGATACCTAACCCTGTAGTAGCATTACCCTGAGGGTCACAATCAACAATAAGCGTCCTTTTCTCCGAAATAGCAAGCGATGCCGCAAGATTAACTGCAGTTGTAGTTTTGCCGACCCCGCCTTTTTGATTCGCTATGCATATTGTATGTGCCATAATAAATTAGCTTTCTAACACAAATCTTCATGATTGAAAAGGATATATGCATAACATCCTTAAAATATAACTGTGTAATCGCTTTTGGGCGTTAACATAATCTGAATACATATTGTATGGGATATTATATTTATTAGTTATATTTAACGTATGTGCTGATTTTTATTAATCGGTGAGGCCTAAAAAATAACTTTACCCAACCTAATAGAAGACTTAGTGATTTATAATTTTCTTGATTTAGTTCTCTCTGATGATATAAAGTACGTCACAATCAAAAGATAATTCCCGCGATTTGAATAAGCTGGCTATTCAGAAGAAACTGGAAAAGTCCGGTCCGGATGTTTTGCGATATGAGGATTGTCTGATTCAATTCATCGCTAATGGCGTTGAAGTTCCCGATCAGATTCGTCCAAAGCTGGTTTTAGCATAGCGCTATAAGGGTTGGTAAATAAAATGAGTTATACAGAAGCAATCATAAATGCCCAAAACTTACCTTCCGGCGCTCGTTTCTATCATTGCGCACTTCAGGTGAATCCATATGAATATCTCGTTCGCCACAATAAAACAACTGAATTCAGCAATGAAGAGGATTACAATAAAGCAATAGTGGAAACATGCCAGAGAATCGGTATTGAAGTCCTCGGAATTACCGATCACTATCGCGTTCGGTCGTCACACTCACTCCTACAGGCGGCCCAAGCAGCGGGGATTATTGTGTTCCCCGGATTCGAAGCAGTAAGCAAGGATGGAGTGCATCTGCTCTGTTTGTTTGACCCCACCAAGGATATCCATTCTATGGAGAGAATTCTTGGAGACTGTGGTATCCATGACGATGAAGCCGCCTCACCGGCAGGAAAATACGATGCCACTGAGTTCTTGAAGGAATCCCACGAATGCTGGGGAAGTATTTGTATCGCGGCCCATGTCGCTAGCGAAGGGGGGCTTTTGTATCGGCTTTCCGGGCAGCCAAGGGTAAATGCCTGGACATGTCCTCATCTATTAGCTTGCGCCTTGCCTGGGCCGGTCGATGATGCACCCGACAGCGTCCGGCCGATCTTACAAAATAAAAATCCGGACTACCGTCGCGATAGGCCAGTTGCAGTAATCAACGCTCAGGATGTATCGGGTCCGGAGGATTTGGAAAAACCCGGAGCTTCCTGCTGGATTAAAATGTCAAACGTTACGATAGAGGGATTGAGACAAGCCTTTCTTGATCCGATCTCAAGGATACGCCTGGCCAGCGACCCATCACCGGAAGAACATACCGAGTTTATCGCTATAACTTGGCAGGGTGGCTTTCTGGATGGTGCGGCCATTCATTTAAACGAGAACCTGAATGTGCTCATTGGCGGACGTGGAACCGGCAAATCCACCATCGTCGAAAGCATCCGTTATGTTCTCGGCATGAACCCCATAGGCGAAGAAGCACAAAAATCACATAGCGGCATTATCCGCCAGGTCCTGAAAAGCGGCACAAAGGTATCCATGCTGATCCGATCTTATCACCCGGATAATCGCCAGTACCTCATTGAACGGACGATTCCCAATCCGCCAGTTGTCAAAGACGAGACCGGCAACGTGCTCAATCTGACGCCTGCGGATATAGTTCCCCAGACCGAAATATACGGGCAGCATGAGATTTCAGAATTAACGAAAAGCCGGGATAAACTCACCAGGCTTCTGGACCGTTTTGTTGAACATAATCTATACATCGCAAAACGAAAAAGCAGTGCGCACCGGCAATTGGAGCGTTCGCGCACGCGCTTGCTTGAAACGCAAAAAGAGCTTACCCAAATTGAAGAACATTTGGCTGCCCTGCCGGCTCTTGAAGAAACTTTGCGTCGGTTTCAAGATGCCGGGCTTGAGGAAAAGTTGAAGGAGCAAAGCCTTCTTGTACGGGAAGAACGGGTGCTAAAGACCGCTGAGGAGCGAATAGTCCCCTTCATAGAGTTACTCAGCCAGTTCAACAGTTTACTACCCATCGATTGTGCGTTCCTTTCTGAAAAAGCTCTCGAAAACCTGCCTGGAAAGGATATCTTGAGCGGTGCAGCCAGAATTTTGAATCAATTAACAGCAGATATAACGCGATTTACTGTTGAAATGAACCAAGCTATTAAAAGGAGTCAGACCGGCTTCGGCGAAATACGTAAGCGTTGTGATGATCGGAAAACCGAGGTCATGAAAGCTTACGAGACCATATTGCGTGACCTGCAGAAATCCAAAATTGATGGGGAAGAATTCATCCGCCTGCGACGACAAATTGAAGAGCTGCGCCCGCTGAAGGAAAGGCAGACCTTGTTGATGCGCGATATGCAGGCGTATGATGCTGAGCGACGCAACCTGCTCTCAGAATGGGAGGATGTCAAGGCCGAGGAGTTCCGAAATTTCGAGCGTGCCGCGAAAAAAGTCAGCAAGAAGCTTGATGGCCGTGTTTTGGTCGATGTGACTGCGGGCGGCAACCGGGAGCCGTTGTTTCAACTCCTGCGTGATCAGATTGGCGGACGATTGTCCGAAGCAATTGAGACTTTGACGAAAATCGATGATTTTTCATTGCCGGTTTTTACTTCGGTATGTAGGACGGGCAAGGATGTCCTTTCCCGGCAATTCGGCATTCCTGCCAGTCAAGCCGAACGCATTACCCAAGCAAAACCAGATGTTATCATGCAAATCGAAGAGTTGGAATTGCCGCCAACCACAACCATTAAATTGAATGTTGCCGCAGACGATCAGCCCCCCATGTGGCAGTCCCTCGAGGATCTTTCTACAGGCCAGAAGGCGACAGCGGTTCTCCTTCTTTTATTGCTTGAATCGAATGCACCTTTGGTTGTGGATCAGCCTGAAGATGACCTTGATAACCGGTTCATTTCTGATGGCATCGTTCCAAAAATGCGCGAAGAAAAACGCCGTCGGCAATTTATTTTTGCCACCCATAATGCCAACATTCCTGTTTTAGGGGACGCCGAATTAATTTTGGGGTTGACCGCCTATGGTGAGGCCGATCAGGGCAAAGCCAAACTATCGAAAGAGCATATGGGCTCCATCGACACAAAGGCGGTCCGCGAAATGGTTGAAGAAATCCTCGAAGGAGGCAAGGACGCTTTTGAGATGCGCCGTTTAAAATATGGGTTCTGAGGGATAAGGATATGACAAAGACAGAGCTGTTGGAGCTTATAAAAAATCTAGAGAACTCAGGTGTTGAGTTCAAGCGGGATACAGAAAAAACAGAAAAATTAGCTAAAGAACTGGTCGCATTTGCAAATCTACAGGGTGGACGGGTGCTCCTGGGTATTGATGATGATTGCAGCGTGGTTGGGATAACCAGGGATCGCCTGGAGGAGTGGGTAATGACCACTTGCAGGGATAAGATACGCCCTGAGATTATCCCTTATTATGAAGTCATCCGCGATGTGGACCCAGGCAAGGATGTGGCAGTTGTTCAGGTTGACCGCGGATGGGCGGTCCATCATGTCTGGCATAACAACCATAGAACTTACTATATTCGTGTGGGCACTCAGAGCCGTGAAGCCAGTGCCGAAGAGTTGGAGCGGTTATTCCAACAGCGTGGTGCATTTCGTTTGGAAGTACGCGGCGTGTCCGGCTCATCCATGGAAGATTTCGACGATCGACGCCTGCGTGATTATTTTCAACGAATACGCCAGCAAGCTGTTCCGCCAGAAAAGCCATCAAACGAATGGTTGGCTCAAGAGGAAGCCAAAGCTCGTGAGCAGGCACGAAATGAAGGCGATAAAAGCAAGTGGGAACAGGTTTTCGAACATAAGAAGTCACAGTGGCTGGAGAATAACAAACATCAATGGCGTACTCTCCTTGTGAATACGGAATTTCTGATTGAAGATGACGATAGGAAACCAGCCACGGTTGCGGGTTTATTACTGTTTTGCGCCAATCCAAATCGTTTTTTACCTCAGGCTGGAATTGATGCGGCCGCCTATCCCGGCAAGGAAAAAGATTATGCCGCAAAAGAGCGTCTTTCTATTCGCGGCCCGATGACGGCCCTGTTTGGGGTTGAAGGCATTGTTGAAAATGGTCTTGTTGAACAGGCAGTTGAATTCGTAAGGAGAAATTCCGGGGTTACCGCCACACTTGCTGACGGCGCGAGACGTGAACAGAAATGGACATATCCGGAAGAGGCAGTAAGGGAGACAATCGTCAATGCGCTGGTGCACCGAGATTACCTGTTGTCCGGTACTACGGTAGAGTTGTCTATCTATGAGGATCGCTTGGAGGTGATTTCCCCAGGTCGTCTTCCCAACGGGATCACGCCACAGCGCATGATAACAGGTTGTCGTGCAGCCCGTAATCAATTGCTTAAAGATGTTATGAGGGACTACGGTTACCTTGAACATATGGGCATGGGAGTGCCCAGGAAAATCGTCAAAGAGATGCAAAAACATAATGGAACATTACCGGATTTAATCGAAGACGAAGAGCTTTTCATGGTAAGGCTCTGGAATAAATAATCGAAATAGACACATCGATATCTGTTGCATTTCATGCAACAACTACGCGACATTAGAACAATGAGTGAATATCAATACTACGAGTTTTTAGCAATAGACCGGCCGTTGACATCGGAAGAAACAAATGTCGGAGACATATATCCCGGATTTTACGGCTACCAAAAACCATTTGATCATTACATGGGGTCTGGAGGAATCCGAAAACTACGACCGTTTTGGGATGGATGACGGCAGGGAATGGATGGTGCGCCTTGCTCCGATACGCGATGAGCTTCTACGTGGGGATTGCCGCAGTCTTTATATCGGCTGGCTGTCAGCCGTAACGGAAGAAATGGCAGAAGATGATGATTTAGAGCCCATGTCCATAAAAGGTCTGGGAGAATTGACCACAGCTCAAAAAGCGCTTGCTGAGTTCCTGGAGGTAGATGAGGATCTTTTGGCTGGTGCGGGCATCGGCAGCCCGGCAATTCAGGCCGGAGAGACTTCACAAAATGATATTAATGCCGAATCAGCTAAAAAGATACGCATTGAGCAGGAAGAACTCGAACAGAAACAGCGTGAGATGAAGCGCCGCAAAGAAAGAGAAGCGCATCTAAAAATCCTGTCCGGAAATTTCCCCAAAGCATGGAAAACTGTCCGGCAGAATGTTGAGAGGGGATCAGGCTTGTCCTATGACGATGCATGCCGCGCTCTTGTTGACCTTTCTGAGGCTCATTCTCTTTATTCAAGCAGAGAGCTTTTCCAACAAGAGTTGGGAACATTTATGGCTGAATATACGGCGTAAGGCACTCATTCAACGCATGGTTAAAGCCGGGATCTGGGGAAAGTAAACTGGTAAGGAAATAATTATATCCTTCAATCTCATTATCAGAGTTTTTATTGAAGGGGGGTCAATTTTCCCTACCTCTTTTAGGAAGCTCATCATTAATTGTTGAGTCTGAAATAAAAGTCCGTATTCTATTTGCAAAGTCTATGTGCCGTAGAAATATTTATCCAAAATACTAACAGCCTCATCTTTAGCCCATTTTTTAATTTTGATTTTTTAATCCATTAACACGATTTATGTTGTCAATTTATTGTTTTCACGAAAATGTCAGACGCATATCTTCCGGAAAGCTATCAATAAAAACAAAACTTTAATCCATAAAAAATACTTAGAATATTCTCTTGTATCCGTAATATATTAGCAGTAAATTGTTCATAAAGGCAGTGTGTATAATATAGAAAAAACAAAAACCTGCATACATAAGGATGAAAGATATGGATGATAATCAAAATCGGGCAATGGGCGCAGTAATGGGCACTCTGATCGGTGATGCGCTTGGAGTCGGCCCTCACTGGTATTACGATCTTGACCAGTTAAAGAAAGATTACGGGGAATGGATCGACAATTATACTGAACCGAAAGCAAACAGATACCATGCAGGCCTTAAAGCAGGTGAAAACTCTCAAACCGGCCAGGTGGTAACAATGCTGCTTGAGTCAGTATCAGACTGCGGTGAATATGTGGAATCGGATTTTACAAACAGACTCGATGATCTTCTTAAAACACTGGACGGCACTCCTTCAAGCGGTAGATACACAGATAAAGTCATGCGTAATGTGTGGGTTTCCAGGCAAAAAAATGAGCTGGATTGGTCAGAAGCCGGTAGCTTTGGAGACACAGCCGAAGCCGCAATCAGGACACCTGTTTTGGCTGCCCACTATTACAGAGATATTAAAAGCCTTATGAATACCTTACGATCAAATGTTTTGCTGACTCACCGCGACCCTTTCATTGCAGGTCAATCGGCTGCTTTCGGTTTAATTATAAGCTGCCTTATTGAAGGTAACAATCTGGGAGATGTTTCAAAAATTATTTTCAAAAAAGCCTCCAAGGAAAATATTCACACGGTAATTGAAGTGCCGGATCACCATAATAGAAAAAGAGCAGTATCATTCAATGATGCTCTGCTTCAGCCTTCCTGGTCATATAAAGCGGCAAATGATCCGGCTATTAAAATTGAGCCTGCTCTGGCGGTCTGCCGTCTTTTCGGCCTGGCCTGCACCTTGGGATTTATGCTGCCTGCTGCATATTATTTGGCCTCACGTTTTGAAAATGATTTTTATAAAGCCGTTATGTCAGCACTAAACGGCGGGGGGAATAACATGGCACGTGCCGCCCTAACCGGGGCTTTGGTAGGTGCACAGGTCGGTCTTGACGGAATACCGAAAAACCTCATCAAAGGCCTTTTCGATCATGAACGTTTGCTGAATATGGCGGAAAAGATTACTTCATAGGAATAATATGATTCAGCATTTATTATCCAAAATAAAATTTACCCCCTCAAGAATATTAATATATATATTGTTATTCTTTTTGATCAGCCTGGGTATCGAACTTTTTGTAAGGGACATTAAAACTTCGCGGATGCAGTCGCTGCTTTTCTCGCATATTGCAAAAAAATGTACCTATGAACTGGAAAACGGAGAAAGTAAGGATATTCGTTTCCCAAAATTCGGACCATACGATATTCGTCTGGGATATTCCAGAATTCCCGAATGGATAGTTAAAATGAGTGGAGAAGGATATACCGTCGCCAAACAGGCTAAATGGTCTCCTACTTTATTGAGATGCGTTGATATGGGGCTGTTTGCTATCTACAGGGAAAAAGTCCAGAACGGCATCTGTCTTCTGGACCGGCATGACAAACAATTATCATTTCAAAAATTCCCGGAGCGTATTTACCCTGATTTCAAATCAATCCCTCCTGTAGTGGCCGACATGCTTCTGTTTATAGAAAATCGCCACCTTTTGGATACGGAGTCTCAATATCAAAATCCTTCCATCGAATGGGAACGCCTTTTCAAGTCCATATCCGAAGCTGTCCTATCTATATTTGATAATAATCGCAATGTGGCAGGTGGCAGCACTCTTTCCACTCAGATAGAAAAATTCAGGCATTCACCAAGGGGAATCACAAACTCAGCAAGAGATAAAATCAGACAAATCTCTTCTTCAACATTACGGACCTATTATTTCGGAGAAAAGACCTCCCAAACCCGCAAACGAATTTTGCTTGATTATGTTAACTCCATACCCCTTTCTGCGGCTCCCGGCTTCGGCGAAGTGCTTGGACTGGGAGACGGCCTGTGGGCATGGTATGGGCTGGATTATAAAACCGTCAACCACCTGCTGTTTGATGCCCGCAAAAAAGATATTCCTCCCGATAAGGCGGCTGAGATCGGAAGCGCTCTTAAAGCAGTATTAAGTCTTTTTCTATCCCAGCGACGTCCTTCGGCCTATCTGATCACCCACAGGAATGATCTTGAAGAACTGGCAAACACTTACTGCAGGCTTTTGGAAAAAGAAGGAGTGCTTTCCCCCAAAATTCGAGACGCGGCAATCTCAACAAAACTGAATTTTCAAAAAAAGGGGGCTCTACTGTATTCCATGGAAATCCCCCAAAAAAAAGCCACCAATTTCATCCGGTCAAAACTGATGACAACTTTAGGTATGGAAAGGCTATATGACATAGATCGTCTCGACCTGGATGTCAAAACAGGAATAGACGCAGATCTTCAACATAAAATAACCGAGGTGCTTTATAGCCTAAAAGATCCGTCAAACATTATAAAAGCCGGGCTCAAAGGCCCCCATCTTCTTGAAAAAGGCGACCCATCGAAAATAATCTACAGTTTAAGTTTGTATGAACGAACACCGGTAGGAAATATGCTTAGAGTGCAAACCAATAATTTTGACGGTTCCTTTAACATGGACGAACAGATGAAGCTGGATATGGGTTCCTCAGCCAAATTGCGCGTTCTGGTTCATTATTTGGATATTATAGACAAGCTCCACGAACAGTATCAAAATTTACCTTACGCCGACCTTAAACTGTTATCCTCTGATCCGGGCCTTGATCCTTTGACACGGTGGACAATGGATTTTCTATCAACGGCCAGTGATAAATCTCTGTATGCCCTTTTATATGCAGCCATGAACAGGACATATTCAGCAGGTGTAGGAGAACGGTTCTTTACAGGTGGCGGCTTGCATACATTTGCCAATTTCAATAAGGAAGATAACTTCAAGGTGATATCGGTGCGTGAAGCATTCCAGCGCTCCGTCAATCTCGTATTTATCAGAATGATGAGAGATATCGTTTATTACCATGTTTACCAACGATACGGCATCACACCACGATCCATTGAAAAAATAAGTGATACGGATAGAAGTCGTTTACTATCCCAGTTTGTCAACAAAGAAAGCATTCAGTTTATAAGGCGCTTCTATAACAAATACCAGGGAAAAACTCCTGATGAATTGAATGAACTGTTGTATATGAAGATTTACCCAATACCCCATCGCCTGGCTGCAGCCTTTAGATTATTAAAACCTGAAGCTTCGGTAGATGAATTTGAAACCTTTATCAGCAATCATCTTCCGGGTTCCCATCTTACGAGTAAGTATATCAACACACTTTATACCAGATATAAACCGGGTAATTTCTCCCTGGCGGATATCGGCTATATTACACATGTCCATCCGCTGGAACTCTGGCTGGTGAGTTTTCTTCAGAATAATCCCAAAGCAACAAAAGAAGAAGTAATTCAACAGAGCACAGATAAACGCCATGAGGTATATAGCTGGCTGTACAAAACGAAAAATCCTCATAAACAATATAAAAGGATTCGGACTATAGTTGAACTGGAAGCATTCCAGGATATCCATCGCGAATGGAAACGTCTGGGTTATCCCTTTGACTACCTAATCCCATCTTACGCCAGTTCCATAGGAAGTTCGGGAGACCGTCCAGCTGCTCTGGCAGAGCTTATAGGTATTATTTTGAATGACGGTATTTATTACCCAAGGAAACGAATCAGTTCTTTTTGTTTCGGAAAAGACACTCCTTACGAAACCCTCATGACTCTTTCGCCGGTGAATGGAAAGCAGATCATAGCACCTGAAACTGCTCTGATCGTAAAAAAGGCGCTGCAAGATGTAGTTGAGCAGGGAACAGCTTCACGTTTGAAAAATGCAGCCGTTTCATCCGAAGGGAATACCTTGATAATCGGCGGAAAAACAGGAACCGGTGATCATAGGTACAAAACCTTTGGTCCGGGGGGCAATCTGATATCTTCAAAAGTCTTAAACAGGACCGCTATATTTGTTTTTTTGATAGGTGACCGTCATTTTGGAACTATAAGTGTCTATGTCTCGGGAAATGAAGCTGCAAATTTTGCATTTTCGAGCTCTCTGCCGGTTGGGATTCTAAAAATACTGTTACCTGACATCATTTCCAGTATAGATGGAAGTCAGGCTTTAATGTAGTAATTTTGAATTCTTTAACAATGTTCAGTTTTGCGAAATGGGTTGCACACTATAGCAAAAAAAAGGATTGCGAAAAGCCCTCAACCCTTTTTGTTTCATTCTGGTCGGGGCGAGAGGATTTGAACCTCCGACCCCTTGAACCCCATTCAAGTGCGCTACCAGTCTGCGCCACGCCCCGACAAGATTTATTCATTTATCACTTTGATATAAGCATGTCAATATATGAATAGCTCCAAAATTCAGATTAACCGGATTTGAGATTAATATGATCAACCCGATTTAACAAAAGTAAATCCATGCGAATTCTCTCTTTATAAAGAAAACCTACCACTCCAAATTCCCCCTTATAAAAGTCTGCATCTGTGTATTGTTTATTCAGCAAAATAAAATAACAGAAACCTTGTATTTGAACTAATAATTAAGATAATAACAATTATATTTTGTTAAATATACATTAAAAGGAACCGGATGGTTACAATTAATTCTATGGACAAAACTGCGCCTGGCGGTGTTTATCTTTGCCAGGTAAATGAGAATATTTCCTGCGGTGCATGTTGCGGATTATATAATATTGCCGATCTGTCTTTTGAAAAACTCAGCAAAATGCTTTCGGACAGAACTGAAGCATTCTTAAAAATTGCACGCGAAATTGATGCTATTATTGAATTTGGTGAAAATATACTGGCAGCGGAAAAGAAACAAAGACCGTTTCCTGAATTTTATCATTGCCCGTATATCGGATTTATCGGAAAAAACAAAACACGTGTTGGATGTCTTCTGCACCCTGCGGCAGAAGGAAACAATGGAATTGATTACCGGGGGCTTAGCTACTATGGCAGTATGACTTGTAATATTTACTTTTGCCCGACATACACTATAGTTCCCGATAATTTCAAACAAATAATCCGCTGTGCTTCTATGGACTGGTACTCTTATGGACTTATCATAACCGAAAGCATACTTATAAACGCTTTTTTATCCGAGGCAGAAAAACTCATCAAAAGAAAAATTATTGAAGAAGATATCAGAAATAATCAGTGCTTTGTCGATGCAATAAGAGAATTTATAAATCTTAAACTATCCTGGCCATTCAGGCCGGCATCTGACACACCTGCCAATTATTTTTTTAAAGACAAGCTTTATGCAAAAAAGAAAGTTGATTATTCCAGAATCAGCACCCGCTCTCCTATTTCCAGTTTTGATATGATTTTCAGGGAACTCGGTTCATCTTTTAAATCGGATAAAGAAATCAGGGAAGCTGAAATGATGATAGAATCGCTTTTTAAAAGATTACAGAAGGCTATTACATAAATCAACCGTTTCTCATCTTTTCAACTTTCCGCTTGCAGTCTTTTCAAGGGTTTGCACAGGAATGATATTTTTGGGGACCTTATATGAAGGAAGATGATTATAACAGAATCTGCGTATCTCATTTGTATCAAAATCAGAATTCATATCATCTTTAAGTATAATCTTAGCAAAGGGAAGCTCACCGAATCGTGGATTTGGAACCCCATAGACAAGAGATTCCCTGACAGCAGGATGGCGGTTTAAAACCGATTCCACCTCTTCGGGAAATATTTTCATGCCGGTAAAATTTATAACGTTTTTATCTCTTCCCGATATAGTCAGAAAACCATCATTATCAATACTTCCAAGATCTCCCGTTTTAAACCACCCGTTTAATAAAACACTTTTTTTGTTTTTCCACGGAAAAAAATAGGCATCAAACATTCCTTTGCCTTTTATAAAAAGCTCACCCACACCATGTTCGTCCGGATTTTCGATTTTTATTTCATAATCCGGCAAAACCTTTCCGGCAGAACCTCTTTTTTCTGATAGACCTTCAAAATTAACAAAGGGAAGCCCGACTTCAATAATACCGTAAGCTTCACAAAGTTCAAATCCAAACTTGTTATAAAATTCCGACGCTGTTTCCTGCGGTAATTTCATAGCAGTCGATACGGCAATGCGAATGTCTGATAACTGATCAGCTGCCAAATCATCAGAATTTGAAAGCAGATGATAATGGAAAGGGGATGCATAAATAAAAGTTGGTTTAGTATTTTTTATGCTTTCAATAAAGGATTCAGGAAAAGAACTTCCGCTTAAAACAATGGTTGAAGCTCGTCTTAAAAAAAGAAGAATTGTTACTACAAAGTGGTAGCTCATGGAAAGAACCCATATAACAACATCTTTATAATTCATGCAAAGAGCTTTGTCTGCCGCATCCGTTCTTTCAATTATAGCTTCGTGGGAAAGCACAACTCCTTTGCTTTCACCTGTTGTACCGGAAGAAAATCTAATAAAGGCAGGATTTACAGTATAGTAATCTTTATCAACATGCTCTTTAGCATTTCTGCTGTGTATAAAAATCTGCCGGGTATTATTATATCCGGAATATAAAAAACTGGCATCTTTTGTGGAATATGCAGATTTGTCAAAAATCAGATGATTAACATCGATCTTTTTTAAAACAGCATCTGCTTCATCCCATGAAAGAGAAGGTGATATCGGAACAACAACCGCTCTTACAGAAAGTATTGCAAGACTTATAATAATATAATCAATGCAGTCATTGCAAAGCATTGCAACTCTATGCAAAGGTTTTATACCGTAATCTTTTAAGTTTAAAGCCAGCTTGTCCGCACTATCAATAAGATCCATATAAGATATATTACGATCACCTTCTATCACGGCAATTTTGCTTTGGTGTCCGGATGTTTCTTTTTTTATTGTTTCAAAGATATTTACCATCTTTTATCCGTCAAATAATCTTTATAAATGTTATATAAGGAGAAAATATACTTTGTGCCCCCTGTGATGGCTCTGTATAGATCCTTTTTTGGAATTTTTATTTTATTAACTCTGATTGGATTTGCCTGTAATGCAAGGCTGTTTAATCTCCCGAAGTGTTGGTAAAAGCGTTTCAATGGAAGTCGTGTTGGAAGAACGGAATGCATGCAATCGTAGAAACGGAAAGGGTCACAAATAAACTTATTTTTATTGTCATACCAGGATTTAGTGCCGGGAGAAGGTGATAGAACAGTAAAAGTAACTTCAGCCGGGCATAGTTTTTTAACTTCTTTTTCAAGCCGTTTAAAATCATCAGAAGTAAAATCAGGATGAACTATAAATGCCGCATGAAGCGTTATTCCCAATTGTCTTAAAAGTTTGATTGCCTTCCTGTTTGTATCAACATCTGTTCGTTTTGAATACTCGTCCAAACGTTTTTTATCCATAGATTCAAGCCCAACATATACTAATTCCAGGCCGGCTTTTTTCCAAATCTCAAAAACATCAGGATATTTAACTATAGTATCACTTCTTGCCCAGCTTATATATTTCTTTTTAATTCCACGCTCTATAAGAAGCTCGGCAATTTTAGTAACCCTTTCAGGATTTAAAAACATTTCATCATCAACAAAATAAATATGCTCTTCAGCAATGCCTGCTATCTCATCTGCAACATCTTCCGGACTTCGCTGTAAGTATTTTCCATGCATAAGAAAGGGAATAACACAGAAAGAGCAGGCAAAAGCACAGCCAACAGATGTTCTGATACTCGCAACTCTTGGAAACATTGTATCAAGTTTTTTCGATTTGCTTGATGTCCATACACAAAAGTACTTTGATCTTTGAACAAGATCTCTTCTGGGACGGGGTATATGTTCAACAGATGGATAAACCGGAGGCGAAAGTTTGGCTTTTATCTTAAATTCAGGATCTTTAGGAGATAAAGCATAATTTTCATAATGCAAAGTTTCACCTTTTTTAAAACGGGCAAGCATTTCTTTTAGAACCGTTCCACCTTCTCCTCTTACTATAATATCTATCTCTTTTACAGCATAATCATCGGGAAGAAGTGTAGCATGAACTCCTCCTACAAAAGTTATAGTGTATGGATCATGGCTTCTAACTGTTTTTACAAGGCTTTTTACAACATCTAAATTTGTACTGTATCCTGTAATACCAACCATATCCGGTGAGATAGAAACCAGCTTGCTCCAAAAAACTTCAAGCGGATTGCGCTCAATGCTTAGATCCAGAATAAATACTTCATCTTCTGCCGGAACCCCGCCTGCAACTATTTCAAGCTCAAGAGGTTCAAGATGTAAAAAACCTTCCTGAAGACGCTTTGCAACCAAAAGCTCTGTATAAGGTTTTACAAGCAGTATTTTCATGAATTTTTCCCTGACAAGTCATGAAATGCCGCAAGCCCGGCTTGTTCACCAATTGATATGCATGTTCCCATAACCCTTGTTGATCCAAGAGCCTCATGTGATACGGAAATACAGCGCCCTGCTCCATACAGATTTTTTATATTTATGGATTTTAAGCACCTTAAAGGAATTTCATAATAATCGCCGGTTTTAATATACTGATAAGTCGGCCCTTTATCCTGATCCCATAATTCTATAGGCCAGGCATTTTTCAATATACCGTCAGGAAATTTTCTTGCAGAAAGCACATCTTCTTTCGTAAGCATATATTGCCCGTTCATCCGCAATCCTTCACGCTCAACAATTGCAGAAGACATTTCGGCTATATAAGAGTCTTTAAATGAAACAATTGAATCGGAAATAATATTATGAACTTTAACAGCAATATTTTGGATATCCTGTGTTTCTTCAAAACCACTTTTAAGAGGAATATTTATAAGACAAAAACCTTCATCATCATTTTTTCCGGAATAATATTTTGTGTACTTTAAATAAGGCGGCAACTCATTTTCAGTTACTGCACGAAATATATAATAAGGTACTTTTATTGAAATTTCTTCGGATTGATTTTTTATGCCTTTAATCTTAAAGCAAAATCCCGCAAGCTGGCGCTCATCAGAAGTTGATATTTCATAATTTGCACCACTTAAACGGATTACTTCTCCATCACCACTACAGTCAATAACAACTTGCGGAAAAATCTTTATCTCTTCGTTAAGTTGTTTTGCTATTACACACTTTATGTTGCTTTGATCAGTTATTGCCGAATTAATTTTCGTTTCATAAAATACTTTCAGGCCTGTTTGTTTTTCAGTTAAATGCTTAAAAACTTTTACAAGATTTTTTGTAACAAAAGGAAAAACATAAACTTTTCCAATCCTGATTGCTTTTGTTCCAGGGGTAAGCTTTTCAAGTTCAATACATATTTCTTCTGCAATTCCTCCGTTTAATGTAGCCGCCGGAGCATGTAAATCCGAAGAATACAGTCCGCAAATATATTTGTGCATAACATTAACAGGAATTCCACCGGGGAAGGTATCTTTTTCGATAAGAAGTGTATTTGCCCCTTCACGGGCAGCCTTGATAGCAGCAGAAACGCCGGCCACACCTGCCCCAACAACAAGAATATCACAGGAAATTGCCATTGCTTATTTTACACCAAGCATGGGTCTTATTAAATTCATTATCTCTTCTGCTTCATCGTTTTTCAATATGCCGTCTATGTAAGAAAGTATTATATTCAGCCTTTCATTTGACCGTTGAAAAAATATGCCGATACCGGGTGGAATCGGAACTCTTGGCATATGAAAAAGGTTAAGCACTTTGTTCGCCATAAAATCATTAGATGTATATGTAGCTTCTCCAAGATAAGAAAAGCTAAAAGACGCAACCTCTCCTTTCAGATATATTTTCATAAGCCTGCCAAGAAGAAAAAGCGGCGCTATTCTCATCAACAAACTTGCCTTGCATAAATCACCGGGAAGATCTTCTTTAACCTGATTATACATTTGCTCTTTAATTGAGTTAAGCAAACCGGGGAAATTTTCGGCAAGATCGGCTTTAATCTTGAAAATAAAAAAAGAAACATTATTAAAAAATTCACTTTTTTGTTCTTTTGCCTGTTTTTTTGTATTAACTGAAACAGGAATTACATAGTCACCGGATGTAATTGAGCGATTAATAAATATCTTATTAAAACAATAAACCGACACCGCCAGGGCATAAGGCATCAGCATAAGATATCCGGCTTCATTAAATGCTTTTTCAGCAATTTCATCAGCAGTTTGTTTATCAAAGGATAATATTTTAAATTTAAAGCCGCTTTTTGAGGCAGGCAGAGGAAACACACGCGGAGGAATTTTGTCTGCTATTTTAAGAAATGCCCGATTCACACGCTGACCTGCCAAAAACTTTTGTTTCCACAAATTAAGATGGGGCGGCTCCGGGATAATATTGCTATCCGGATATTTCGCATCTATCCATTGTTTTTGAAACAAATGGATAAATGCTTCGGCATTTGCTGCATCAAAAATCAGATGATCAAATCTCATCGCAATATAGCTTTTGTTTTCAGAATTGATCAAAGAAAATGCTAAATGATGCCTTTTGTCTTGAAACGCAGTATTTATCTTTTTTTCAAGAAACTCTATGATATTTTCAAAACCATCATCATATCCGGCCGTAATGGAATCAAACAGTACTTCTGTCTTTTTTAAAGCCGGGATTTTCCAGTAAGGAGCAAGGTTAATATCCCTTGAAGCATAACCATATAATACAGGATATTTTTTTATAAAAGCATTTAGACTTTTAAAAAGCTCATCAGCATTTACTTTGCCAACTACCTCTATAACTATCTGAGACATGAAGCCTGCGCCGGTTTCTTTCAATGTCATGTAATTTAATACATGAATAATCCAGTCGATTCCGGTTAAATAGCGCTTGGTTTTGGAATATGGCAAAGATAACATTTAAGTTAAATTAATTCTTTTATTTTCAAAGAAAGAGCCTTGATAGTCTTAAAATCGTTTTTGGTTAATCCGGATTCCATCAGCTTGATATTGAATTTATTTTCCATAATAACAAGAAGCTCAACAAAACCGAGAGAATCAAGACCCATCTCGTGTAAAGGGATTTCAGGATCAATTGCGCCAATATCCTGCGATAAAATTGCTGCGATCTCAAGTTTTAGCGCTTCTTCGATAACTTTATATTTTTCTTTGTCCATATCAATAATTCTTCCAGATTTTTTTTATTCAACATCTATATCTTCATAATCCTCAGCATCAGCATCTTTATCATTTTTCTTCTGCTTTTTTGCTTTTAGTTCATCTTCTCTTACGCCACCGGTTTTTTTAACATCAGATTTGATAAATCCAGGGTGTGGAATAGGCCCTATAGTCTCTATTTTAAACACTTTATCATTTTTGAAAAACACATTAACTTTATGCATGCGCGCATACCAATAGCGCCAGGCATTACTTGATAATTGAGGTGTTTTATGGGTAGGAGGATATCCATAGGCCATTATAACCGCCTTCTTGCTCATACCCATAGTAATAATACCCTTTTTAATATTTTCGATATCGGCTACAGATGCCTTATTATAATCACCGGCACTGAGGTTAATCTGTTTTAAAGAAAAATACCTGTTAAACAGTTTATCAGTACTTATAGTACTTGTATTTTTTTGGTTTATAATTGTAAAAAGCTGCCCGCTTCCTTCAGGGGTAAATTGAATTTTGCGGTCTTTTATGCTGTGGATTTTAGCTTTTGTTCCTATAGGTAAAATATTACCCCTGTGATAATTTGTCGATAAGATCCTGTTGGGTTTTTCATACCAGATATTTACTTTTGTATAATAAGTTTTTCCTGTAAAGCCTGCTGCAAACAATGAGGAGTAAGTAAAAATTAAAATAATCCCAAGAATAAGGCCTGCTATATATTTTCTTTTTACATTCATGGCATCTCCTTTATTTTATTATATTGATTATCGAATATTTCTTTGACCGGCATATTTTGATACAATTTATTTCGCATATTTTTTCATCTTGTATCGTAGAGCATAAATTCATATTTGTATTATTATCCAAAACAGGGCACTTGTAGATAAGCTGATTTCTTAGCATCAGACAAGCAGCCGCAAAATTAAAGGCACTTCCTACTATCATACTCCCGAAAACAGGTGAATATCCGGAGATCGGCAAACCATTATTTGATATTTCTTCATAGCCTGATTCATCCCCGGCCATGCCGTCAGCATCAATAATTGTAATATCAGGATTATTCTTTAATGCCTTTGAAAAAGAAATTTGAGAAACATTGCCATAATTATTCTCACATTTTTCTTTAGATAACATAAAAAAAACTGAGCCTTCGCCCAAAACAGAAACAGGAGAATCTGAAAACATGAATGGCTTTATTTTTCCATCTGCTGCTGTTTTCAGTTTTATCTTGCAGGCATATTCCATAACTGCGCTTAATTCATCAACACATCCGCATAAAACATGTTCGCATCTATCTTCTTTAAGCCATGAATCGGCAAGAAGCAAAGCATTTTGAAACGGATACGAAAAATCCGTAAGTGTTACTGTCGGGCCCCGGCTTTCAAGAACAGTTGAAATATATGAAACCGCAGCATTATGAACGGAGTTTGAAAATTTCGTTGGCGATACATTTGCATCTCCATAATCAAGTATATCATCAATAAAGCTGAATGTTGTTGTATGAGGCCCAAAAGCTGTTGCAAGTACTACTCCAAGCTTTTCATCATTTTTTAATATTAAACCACTGTCTTTATATGCATCAACAGCTGACAGAACAGCCATTTTGCTGAATTTATCCGCCCTTCTAAGCTTTTTGGATACAGTTTTGTCAGATAAAATATCTTTCGATACACGATATGCCGGAAACGAATCTGTCCAAAAAGGGTCTGCCCAACCTTGTTTTAAGGCGTTTTCAAAGCAATCGATACCGCGACCGCGTGTAAAAACTATTCCAATTCCGGAAATATACATATTAAAACCAATTCTATCTAAACTTTTTCAACAACAATCGCAGCATTATTTCCCCCAAAAGCAAGAGACGTCGATACTGCATAAGAACCGCTTATATTTGTATTAACAGTAACAGGGCTAATAGGTATTTGATCACCTTTGGATATAAAGCCAGCGCTTGCAGGTATCCATTGCTGTTTAAGCGCTGCCGCAGTATAAGCAGCTTCAATACCTCCTGCACCACCAAGCGTATGCCCGGTATATCCCTTTGTTGAAAAATATTTTATATTTTCCCCGAATATTCTCGATAATACAGCACTCTCCACTTTATCATTATCTATAGTGCCTGTACCATGTGCATTGACAAAACAAACATCTTTTGCAGATATGCCGGAATCTGACAAGGCCTTTTTTATTGCAGATTCAAGTCCTTTACCATCAGGCCGCGGTGCGGTAAGATGATATGAATCGGCAGCAGATCCATATCCCGAAAGATATAAAAGCGGGGTTCCTCCTCTTTTTATATAAACATCTTCTCTTTCAAGAATAACTATCCCTGCCCCTTCTCCCAAATTAAGGCCTGTCCTGTCTTTATCAAAAGGAGCACACAAAGACTTACTTAATATCCCTAAAGATCCGAATCCGCAATAAGGAACGCGATTAAGCTCATCTGCTCCTCCGGCGATAACCATATCACAAATACCGGACCTTAGCCATAAAAGAGCTATACCTATTGCATCAGTACCTGATGAGCATGCGTTTGCAACCGTAACTGACGGTCCGGTTGCTTTTATCAAATGTGCAAGTGCTTCAGAAAGATTACCGCGTAAAAAGCGTTCAACCGCCTTTAAGTCGGCATTACCAAATTTACGGAAAGTACTGTAAAAATCAATATCATTAAGCTGGCTTGCAACTGTGGTACCCAGGCAAACACCAACATTAAATCCTGAAAGCGGCATTGAAAGATTTGCATCAATAAAAGCCTCTTTAGCAGCAGTAAGAGCAAGATAGAAAGTGCGTATTCCCTCCATTTCCATTTTTTCAGGAAGGTTTTTTACTTCAAGAACAGGATAGGCCAAGACATTTTGAAAAAGAGAAACCAATCCCGCGTTTCTTTTGCCGTTTTTCATAGAATTGAGGTTTTCTTCCAAATTAAAACCTGCAGCTGAAATTGTTCCTATCCCGGATATTACTACTTTCATAAATGATAATATATATTTTTATCTAAATGATTATCAGGTTCTGGTGTTTTCATATACATATTTGGCAAGAGTATTTATAGAATAAAATATCTCTTTCCCCTGGTTCATATCTTTTACTTCAAGACCGAAGTTTCTCTGAAGCAGTACTACTATCTCGACAGCATCCAAAGAATCGAGACCAAGCCCTTCTCCAAAAAGGATTTCATCATCACCAATATCATCCGGCTCAATATCTTCTAACGAAAGGCTTTCAATCAACAGCTCTTTGAGCAGCTTTCTGATATCATCCAGATTCATTTTATTAACTTCTTCCATCAACCATTCTCCTTCATTACCTTTCAAAGCACTTGCATGCATCTTCTAACTGAATATGCAACAAAAACACCAATACTTAAAAACCCTAATTAATATACGAATTAATATACGAAAGTGCCATTATTCATCTTTCCATATATCATGGAAAAGAAAACACTGATACGGATATCTGTTTGCAAATTCCTCCAGTATATCGGCATATTGCTGCAGCCAGGGCACAAGCTCAATATCCTTTTTTCTCCTGCTGCATTGCGGATAAAGAACATTTGTCACATCAACAACATATTCATGAGCTGAGTTTTTTGCAGCAAGCAGTACCACAACCGGACATTTCGCCGATGCCGCTATAGCAAAAGCACTGTATGGGAAATATGCATAATCGCCTAAAAAGTTTACTTTAGATGCTTTGGAGCCGTACCTCCTGTCTCCCATTATTGAAACAATATGCCCTTTTGAAAGAGCATTCACAATTTCAATCACTCCGCCAAACTCCTGTTCGGGTGATATTATGTTTATATCTCCTTTTTCATTTCCTACATTAAGGAAATCCCTTACTGCCTGATTGTCTTCTTCCCGCATAAGAAGAAATACTTTTTTATCAAGTTTGTTAAGAGCTGTTAGCGCTATCTGCCAATTTCCGAAATGAGACGTAAGTAAAATTAAACCTTTTTCAGACTCTTGTATAATATTTTTAAGTTTTTCATAACCATTAAGTTTTAAATCAAAAACATCCTTCTTAGAGCAAATAACGGAAAAACGATCAATAAGCTGCCTGCCCTGACTTATAAAAAGTCTGTAAATATGAAGATATTTTTTAAAATACCCGCTTTGCGGAAATCTCTTTTCTATATATGGCTTTGCGGAATATACAGCCTCTTTGTCAAAAATAATATAATAAAGAGATACAATATACAAAAAGCCGTATGCTCCATAAAGTCCGGAAATACGGATAAACATCTCAAAAAACCAAAAACCTAATCTGTTTCCTCTTTTTCTGGTTGCTGGCTTATCAATGTTATTTATTTTTTGCCGATCCATTTTCATACTGTCTTATAAAGGTGATACCATCTTTTTTTTAAATAAGACAAGTTGCATAATACGTTTACCGACAAGTCTTGTATGCATAAGTGATATACGCACATTATCCAAAAACGGTTTAAAGGCCGATACTCTTTCTTTTGGCTCAGGATACCAAACGCCTATATCTACTGTCTTTAATTTAAGACCTGCCCATACAGCTCTTGCAAGAACTTCAGCTTCGAAATCATAATGTGAGCCATAACATTTAATTTTAGATACATACTTTACCGGATATGCCCTGAAACCGCTCTGGCAGTCATTAATCGTGATGCCTGTTTCCACTCGCAACCAGAACGATGCAAATTTTCTTCCAAAACGGCTTGATCCCGGTACGTTCTTAATATCAAAATCTCTGCAACCCACAATAATTCTGGTTTCATCATCTTGTAAAAGTGGTATAATTTTTTTTAAATCTTCAGGATAATGCTGGCCATCAGCATCTATTGTTACCATAAAAAGACCGTCTTGTTCTGCTATATATTTCATAGCAGTAATTATGGCCTCTCCTTTCCCCCTGTTTTTATCATGTCTTATTACTTTAATTTTTGTTTCTGCAAACATTTTGACAATATCTGCATCAGTACTTCCATCATCAACAACAAGAATATTTTTTAAGTATAAACTGCATTGATCGGCAATATTTTTAACCGTAAGGCAATTGTTATAAACCGGAATTACGCACCAGATCCGGTCTGATCTAAAATCACTTTCCTGCATGAAGTCTATGCTTTCTTGGTTTTTTCTCGGATGGAACAAGCATATCCCACAATGATCCGGAATAACCAAGTTTGTGCAAAAACTGCAAGCTTCCGTCCATGGCATCCGGAGGAAAAACACAAGTCCTGATGCCGGAAAAGCCATCTGTAAGGGTCTTTTCAAGCCATTGCCTTTCAATTCCGGGAGCAATATAATATACCGATTCAAGAAGAGAATCATCTTTTGAAACAATCCCTTCTTCAATCGCAATTTTATGCAGTATAGTATTCGGAAGTATCCGTATTCCCATAAAAATAAATGATGCCGTTTTCTTAAGACTTTTTATATTCTCAAGACCCTCAATCACCGTATCCTTGGTTTCTCCCGGACAGCCAAACATGTAAAAATGTGCTGTTGCCACTTTATGACTTGCAAAAAGATCATTGCATTCAGCAATATCTTTAAACAAAAATGATTTCCCAAGCCTTTTTAATGTTGTATCAGTTGATGCGTCTGCTCCTATCTCAACTGCTTTAAGCCCAGTCTCTTTCATAAGCAAAACATCTTTATCTTTTAATCCTTCCGGTTTAAAAAAAGCCGTCCATGGTATATTGATATTTCTCTTCTTCATTTCATGGATAACATCCAGATAGGCATCATCATCGTCATTAAATACCGAATCAGTAAAAAAGATATAACTGGCCTTATGATCATTTATCAAAAGCTCTATATCATCTGCTACCGATACAGGATCACGCATACGAATGGCAGGACCCTCCAAAAGAGGATAAGAACAGTAAATACATTTATGGTTACAGCCGCGTTTTGTTTGAACAGAGGCTATATTTCCGCTTTTTAGATAAAACTGCATGATATCCGGATCGTAGTAGGTGGATGGTATTTCTTTTCCGCTCAAAAATTTTAATGACCGGATGCAGCGTTTTTCAGGATAACTTCCCTTTTGTGCATTATCTGCAAATTGAACCATCAGGGCTTCGCCTTCTCCCACTATCCCATAATCTGCACCTACTTTACTTAAAATTGCTTCGGGCATAATTGAAAATCCCGATCCGCCCATAACAACAGGCACTTCCGTTAGATTGTGGACTCTTTTAACAATCTGTTCTACTGCATCAACATAACGCTGTTCATTTAAAAGGTTTACATTATCTATGTTTCTCATTGAAATGCCTACAAGGCCGGGAGAAAAGGATTTAATTTCGGTTTCAATCAATTCTAAGGACATGTTGTTTTGGAGAAAATCGATTTGACGCACTTTGTGGCCGGCATTCTTTAATGCCGAAGCAACCATGCCAAGTCCTAATGGATAAACATAATATGGCGTACTTGCTACATTTGCGCTTATCAATAGTATCTTCATTATTTTCCGCCTCTGTTCTTTAATAAATTTCTTTTTTGCGTTTTATCAACAGGATTTTTTTTATATGTCCCATCACGTTTTTCCTTTTCTATCACTTTTATAAATAGCCTGGCCATCTGGATTTCCTTGCACATCTTGGAATAAAAAGTCTCCCAGGCATACTCATACATTTTTTGAAGTGAATCAACGCTCATCCTGGCAGGTTTAAAAACAACCTCATCTGCAGTATAGTGAATCCAGTCATTGTGAAGAATCCTGTTTTCTTTATCAAGCTGTGCTCTTATGGGTGTGTGAGGAAATGGGGTAAGAATTGTAAATTCGGCAAGATCCAGATCTATTTCCATCAGAAAATCAACAAGTCTTTTGATATAATCTTCATCATGATCATCTGTTCCAAGAATAATAGTGCCTTCGACACCAATACCTCTTTCTTTTAAGCGTTTTATTCTTTTTCTGATGTGATCGGAAGTATCGACAATCGCCTGATAAACATACCAGCACCCGGCTTCTACGGCAAGATCAAGTATTTCATCATCATCTTTTATAGGATGTGATATCCATTTTCTTTTCAAAGGGATTAAGGCTTTAAACAGCGCTTTTTCCCATTCATCATCCTGGGCCAGAGAGTTGTCAACAATAAATAAACGGTTGTTTTCTATACTTTCAATTTCTGCGACTACAGCATCAATAGGACGCGGCCTGAATTTTCTTCCTCCAAGATACGGGGTGCAGCAGGGAAAACAGTTAAACCTGCAGCCACGGGATGCATGTACAAGGTCGACCATTTGAACACCGCGAAAATTATAACTTTCACGATTTAATATACTTCTTCTTGCAGTTCCTATTAATGATGTCTCAGGAAAATCATGATAATAATTATACAATTTTTTAAGTTTGCCATCTTCAAAATCTTTTAAAACTTCATCAAAACGACCTTCGGCTTCTCCAACAAACACTGAATCGGCATGCAGCGCAGTTTCATCTGCATGAAGCATTGTGGCTATACCGCCAAATATCACTTTTTTACCCCGCGCCCTGTATTCATCTGCTATTTCCCAGGCACGCGGCATCTGGCATGTGAGCATGACAGACATTGCAACCAAGTCTGCATCTTCATTAAAATCAAGCTGCTCAATATTTTCATCACAAAACGATATTTCAATATCATCTCTTACAGCTGCAGCAAAAACCACCGGGCCATGAGGAGGAAGGTTAAATTCCGGCTGGTTTTTTAATTTTGGCCATTTCGGATAAATCAGTTTTATTTTCACAAAATCCCTCTAATTAATAAACTTTGAGGATTCAAGTGGTCGAGGGTTCAAGATAGATATCAATCACATCTATGCCTTGAATCCTTGACCCCTGGAACCCTTTCAGCTAAAACAATTTAAATCCGTTAAAGCTGACACCATCTCATCAAATACTGCTTTTTCTGATGCTGTAACAACATTTTCAAAATTCAAGTTTTTTTTATTTAATACATTATCTTCTTTTTCCAAAACAAATGCTATGGCACAAGACTCTTCTGCTTTAACTGCTATCATCGTGGGAGTTTCTTTATCGGTGATGCATTTTTTTGCAAAATACAACATCGAAGAAATTCTTTTATCGCTAAAAGACATATGAAGCAATGGGCCGGATAATCCGAAATGAATCGCAGCCTCTGCCATAGGAGTTGACGGCAGCGTATATATAAATAGATTTCCTCTGGCAAGAATTCTCCCGCTCTCAATATAATCTTTATAGTAATTAATATTCGATTCAAGGCATCCTGATTCATTGGTACCCAAAATTCCGATATCTTTTTTATGTGCATGTTTACGGTCATGGGAATAGGATATGCCTGCGTCTTTTAATGCAAGAGCTACACTAAAGCATGTAATTTTTGATATAATATCAAATCTTTTAAAGTTTTTTACCGGATACAAAAAAATCGATTCATTTTTAAAACAAGAATTCAAAGAATCAAAACCTTCATGTGAATTTTTAAGTTTTCCAATGATACATCCGTATTTTTTATCGTTAAGCCAACCTATGCCCTTTACAACGATCATGAAAATTCCTAATTTTTAAGAATAAGCGCAGAATTAACTCCACCAAAACCCGAATTGATTGAAAGAGTATAATTGCTTTTATAAGATTGAGAAGATGAAAAAACCCAGCCCATGGCTTCTTTATCTATATTATTTAAATTAACAGTTGGAGGTGTAATTTTTTTATTCAAAGACTTAAATGAAATTATTATTTCAAGAATACCCGCAGCACCAATTGTATGCCCTATTCCACCCTTAATCGAATAAACAGGCAATTTATGTTCGCCAAAGATTTTTTTAATTGCTTTCATTTCCATAGAATCATTGTATACCGTGCCGGTTCCGTGTGCCGATACGGACCCGATTTCATTTTCAGATATTCCGGCAGATTGTAATGCATTGGAAATAGCCTGGCAAAGCCCGCTTCCGTCTCTTGAAGGGCCGGTTATATGGTTTGCATCATTTGACAAACCCCAGCCTGCAACCTCACCCAGTACTTTCTCATTATTTTTTACAGACCTTTCTTCGCTCATAAGAAGCACATAGCCAGCTGCTTCGCCAAGACTTAAACCCCGTCTGTTTTTATCAAAAGGTTTTGCCTTATCAGGATCAAGAGCCATCAGAGAAGAAAAACCGGCTGTAACAAATTCGGAAACACAATCACAGCCTATAACTAAAACACTATCATAATCATTGTTTTGTATCAGTGAAGCAGCCCTTGATACTGCAATGCTTGATGAAGCACATGCCGAAGAAACAACCGTTCCTTTGCCACAGGTTCCGGCAAGCCTCATGATCTTATCAAGCAAACAATCCGGCAGACTTTCTTTTGCGCTTTGTTCTTCGCCCAAAACAAAGCGTTGCAGATATTCAATCTCACCATTTGTTGTAGCAAGAATAACAAAAGTATCTTCAGGAATTTTTACTGCAATCTTTGAAAGAAGCGGTCTTATCATCTGCATCACAAGAGATTCTTTTTTGCTTAATTTCAAACCCGGAATCGTTCCGGCATTACCGGTTTGCATATTTAATGTAGCAAAACGTTCTATTGGCCGGATGGCAGATATACCTGAGAAAAGCCCATCCCAGCATTTATCGGTACCCCATCCATAAGATGTAACCATATCGCATGCAACCGCTACAGCTCTTGTCATTTAATCTCTCCTGCCAACCATCTTTTGCGGCATCTTTCAAGAAGTTCGGGGGATGCTATAATAACTTCACCGCTTAAAGCATCTGTAAACATCTGTATAGTATAACCTGTTGCGGCAATACTTTCATCTTTTTTTGTAATTGTAAATTCGGTATTAAGTCTTGCACCTTCATTCCAGATAAGAGAAGCAGTAACACTAAATTCTTCATCTAACATCAGCGAAAGATAATAATCTATATGAAGCTGTATTATCGGAGCCCTTAAATTGGAATCATAAAAATCTTTATAAGTAAGATTACATTTTCTTCCAAGCACGGCAGATGCTTCTTCAAAAAACCCGGGATATCTTCCATGCCATGAAATTCCCATAACATCGGCTTCGCTGAATCCGACACGTCTTGTTATACTTGCAGAAACAGGATCGGGAACACCTTTAACACGTTCGAAATAACCGTTTTTTCTTCTGCGCAATAATGTGCGATCTTTATTTTTTTTCATCTTAAACTACTGACACTTTCAATTGTATTTCTGCTACCTTTGTATCTCCGCTTGTAACAGATGCCTTTATCTTTGATTCTTTTACTTCTTCATTAATTTTTGTGGATACAATTATAATTTCCTGATTTACAGTTACCGAAGCAACAAATTTTGCCAGCAAAATCTCAGTTAAGCAAATTTTTTTTCCATGAAATTTTTCAAGCATTGCAATTACCGACTGAATTTTACAAACACCCGGCAAAATAGGCCTGTCCGGAAAATGACCTTTAAATCCTGTAAATTCAGGCAGAAAAATAAATCGGGCTGTTATGCCGCCTTCACTTTCCATAAGTTCATGCATGGATTCATTTATCTGTTGCATCAGGATATTCATTGCCTGACCTCTTTTAGCCTTAATATCAACCTGTAATCATATTTGTAATTATTAAGGATTATTCCGGATGGATGTACTTTGCCAAATTTATTCTTATATTCATAATAATTAACACACCATATGACATCATCTTTAACAAGGTATCTTTTTTTAACAAGAAAATTGTTTTGCCCTGCAAAAACATATTCAGTAGTTAAATCAGCATCTTTTTGGCTAAAAATAATTTCACATTCATTTTTATGTACTTTTGACCCGTTTTCAGGCAGACGATCAAAAAATATTTTCCTTATATCATCTCCCACAGCTTCTGCGAAATTCCCTTTTTTTGTAAATTCTTCGATAGCAAATTTTAATATATTTTTATCTTTTTCACCAACGAGTTCAAAAAGTTTGATTCCAACCGGATTTATACCAGCCACTGTAAATACTTTTTCTTTCGTATCAATATCCGAATATCCTATAAATGAAATGGTCTGCCCCTTATATTCAAAAACGATAGTATTTATTATCTGAAATTTATCGGCAAGCACCAGCGAAAAGTTTTCTATTACACTGTCAGGATCAACATTGTCCATTGATACACAGGAAGCTTTTTTAAACGGAATCCCGGAACAGCCTGCAAAGCACAGAAGAAAAATTCCAGTAATAGCAAAATATCTTAACATTTAACACCTTTTTTTGTAAGCCAAAGCCTGTAAATACAAGGCACTGCAATAACAGAGGAAAGAAATCCCGTTAAAAGACCGGTAAAAAGTATTGTCCCGATTGAAAATAAAACAGGGTGTTTTGCAAAAAGAAGAACGCCGGTTCCTATCATACTTGTCAATGCAGCCAGAAACACTGCCGTCTCCGTACCTGTCTTGTAGTTATGACTACATTTATAAACCATGAATATTCCGTAGTCACTGCAAAGCCCAACAAGAATCATGATTGCAATCAAACATGGAGCATTCAAACTTAAGCCGACTATGGGAAGAACACCCAGAGCTGCCGCCAGACCCATAAAAACCGGTACAAGCGCAAGGAAAGTCAGCTTAATATCTTTTAGTAATATCATCATCAAAATAGGAAGTAAAATACCTGCAATTATAGATATATATATAATCTCATGTGAAATTACATCTGAAAGAGCTGTTGAAATTTGCTTTCTTGATACAATAAATGTATCCTGATGTACTTTGCTTATTTTTGCAAATTCTGAAATATATGATTCTTCATCAGGAAAAAAAGTTAATACGTAAAAGCCTTTTTCATGTTTTAGAATAAACCTTTCTTTTAATCTTTTTAAAAATTCATTCTCATCAGTGTTTACTAAAACATCAGTACCATTATAAAGATTATCAAAAAAAGGATTAAAAGCATTGTCAGAAAAATTATACGCCCTGCCCTCTTTTGCAAAAAGCTCTTTTAATTTTGTAACCTTTTCTTTGGTCCAGAATTTTTCCCAAAAAACGGCATTCTCGCTTCTTGTTTTTAAAGAAGGCCATATAGCAGCAAAACTTGAAATATTGTCATTTCCAAATTTATTAACAGCCTTTTTATATATAAGTTCTGTTTCAAGAATTGCTTGTTCAGGATTTTTATTAAAGACAACCAGTATTGCAGGATCATCTTTTTTTACCCATGCTTTTTTAAATGAATCTTCCGCTTTAAATATTTCAGGATTGCTTCCGTCAAATTGTTTGATATCGCTATCAAACTGAATTTTGGATAAGAAAAAAACCATTATAAGTGCTAAAAAAACCCATATAAAAACCCATATTTTATCATTTATTTTGGCGGTGCTTTTTCTATCATCGGGTTTTGAAAATACAGCTAATCTGTTAAACAGGCCATGCATCTTAAATTCATTGTTTGTTTCAACAAAAGGCGGCAGAAAATAAAGTGAGCAAATTAGTGAAAAAATAATGCTGATTACAGAAAACACTGCAAGCTGACGGTATCCGGGAACATCCGAAAAATAAAAAGCTGCAAAAATACCTATTGTTGTTAAAGTTCCTGCGATTACGGGCTTTTTTACCTGTTTAACAGCATCAAATCTGTTGCTGCTGCATCTTATGGCAGTATAAACATGTATTCCGTAATCAACTGAAATACCGGCTATAGTTGCTCCCATGCCTATAATAAAATAAGATAATTTATCCAAAAATAAAGAAGATAGGCTGACTGCAACCGCAACCGAAGCAAGAGGAATTAAAAAAACCAACCCGGCTTTTATATCACGGAAAAAAAACAAAAATACCAGAAAAAAAGCAACTGATGCAATTATCATTGTAAGCTGTATATCGCTTTTTATAACATCCTCATTGCTTATAGTATGAAGATGAGCAGAAATTATATCAGAAGAAATATATGGGGGAAGTGCATCAAGTTTTTCATGAAGATAAGCTATAAGCTTTCGCGATCCGAAACCGTCGCTAACCGCAACCGGGGTTTTTAGTATCATTAAAGCATGTCTTTTGTCCCGGCTTAATAAATGGCCGTCTTTTATTATGACTTCATAACCGGTTGAAGAAGAAAATTTTTGCAATTTTTTAAGCAACCCGTTTTTTATTCCTAAAGGATCGGATCTTACAAACAAAGTTGCAAACATGCCGGATGGAGAAATGATCTGCATGTAATTTTTTTTCAAAACTAAATTTATTCCATCCGTATTAATTAAAGAATCAATATTTAATAAAGTTTCTTTATCTGTAAGCTGGGGTGTGTATTTTAAAAAACCAAGCATATCCTTAAAAGATTTGGTTTCCGAAACATTAAAAAACACCTCGGTGATTAAAGGAGGTTCTAAGGATAATGCAAGACGGTCAACTTCTTTTATAAGATCGGTTTCCGTTTTATTTACATCATTAAGCTTTAATGAAAGTACTATCTTTTCCGAAAATTCAGACTCTCTTAAAAAACGTATGCTTCTTATAATTTCAGTTTCTTCGGGAAGCATCGACTCCATATTGTTGTCAAAAGAAACAAAAAAAAATCCGGCTACAGATATTGCAATAACAAGAAAAAAGATTCCGGTTATAATTAACTTCTTTTTTTTATTGTTTATTTCGGATTTTATTTTTATATCATCCGGCAATGGGAATAAGCCTCCATGCGGCAGGTTCAATTTCAATATTTACATTTGTGTCAACAAACATGAGTGAGGTTGTATCACCGCTTTTTTCCTCAATAAAAATTTTCTGGATGTATTGTTCGTCTTTTCTGAAATCAACTGTTACGCTTTTAATAACATTGCCTGCAAAGGTTTCAGTCTTTGGAACAAACTTTAGTGATACGGGTTTATCGCAAACAAGGATAACATCATAATCTTTTACCAGCTGTGTGTAAGCGCCTGAAAACCATCCCCGCATCTGACCGATAACTGCTTCAAATGCCGGATTTTTTGACAGAGAAATCTTTTGAACCTTTTTTGTATCTTCATCCCACTGGCTGATAGTATTTTCGGACATAATCATAATATATTTCAAAGGCTCATTTACACGCCATGCCAGCCGATACGGCTTTTCGATATAAATCATTCCTTTTAATACAACTTTACTATTAAAAACAGCCAGCTCTTTTTCCTGAATAAAAGCGGTTTTTAAGGTTTTTATCTTTGCCATCTTTGTTTCAAGCCTTTGCAATACCTCATCTAAACCGGCTTTGTTATCAGCCGAAGAATTTGTTTGCTCTGCCACCCCTGATGCTGCAAATAAAATCACCAGCATTAAAAGAGTAAGTATTCGTATCATTTTAAACATTGCCTGTTCCTTTTATTCCTGATCCGTATTATGCCAGATCTTAATCTCTCCAAAAGCAAGTACTTCGTTATCTCTTTTAATAATCCCTTTTACTATACCGAAACCACCAAACTTGGCATACTTAAAAACATAGATAGAAAGTCTATCTCCAACCTTTGCTTTAGAGTTTATAATAAGCTTTTTTCCTCCCAGAAGATAACCTTCCGGAGCAGAATCAGTTGCTTCCATATTTCTGAAACCATTAAGTGCGGCAATAGATTGTGCCATCATTTCAAAGTAAGCGACATTATCTATACTGCCGTCTTTTTCCATAAAAGGCATCCCCTCTTTTATTAATGCGCTACACTCGGCGCTGCGTTCAGCCAATTTGTCAATGGAGTCAATAATTCGCATAGGAGGCATTTGAGGTATTATTCCGTCAAGTTTAATCGGAAGACAAATAATATTATTTTTTTTCTTTTCATTTTTTTCACACAAAGAATCTGCTGCAAGATAATCTCCTGTAATAAGATACGATCTGCCCCGGCATCCATAACAAATTTTGGCTTTTTCGCATATGCGACATGGCCCTTTTATTTTATTTTTGTAGTCTTTTAAATCGCATAATATTTCACTGTCTTTTATTATATCGCTTAGCTTCTGATAACGGATATTTCCCAAAGGTATTTTAAGCCCCGGACAAGGCAAAACATAACCGTAAGATGTCACAACAACAGAATACCTGTGGCGCATGCATAAAGCAGGGTCATTTTTTTTGGAATTCGCATTACAAAAATATTCTTCGTTTAAGATATCGGTATCAATACCAAGCTCTTTTGCAAAAGATAAAATATTTTGCATTTTTCGAAAGCTTGCAGCTTCTTTACCCGAAAAAATAATTACTTTCAAACCAAGAGATTTTGCCTGATTGATTACATCGCAAATATCTTCTTCCGAAAGTTTTTCATCAGGCAATGAAGCAGGATTAATAAAGGCTGTAGAAAACCCGAAATCAACCGGATCTCCCAAATATATTTCAAGGGCATAAAGACTGTTTGCTCTGTCTTCACCTGTATACTCATCAAAATAAATAAGCGAGTCAAATATCCGGCTGCATGATTCAGCCATCTTTTTTACCTTCCATTATTTCAATCTCATCTATCATTATCTGACGTACTCTGTTTTTTAATTTAAAAGGGCTGTAATTTTTATATTCATCATCAGTTATGGGTTTAAGCTTATGTATTTTTATGGCCCCGGGTCTTAGAAGAAGTGTTCCTCTTGCCGGAATATTTTCATTTCCTGTAATGCATACTGGCACAATCGGATATCCTGATTTAAGCGCCACTCTGAACATTGAACTGTGAAACTGCCCAACCGAACCATCTTTAGAGCGGGTCCCTTCAGGAAAAGCAGCAATGGATACACCTTCGTTTAAAAGCTCAATAGTTTTTTTCTCAAAATCTTCAAACGGCATTTCTCTTACACTCAAATAACCGGCACTTTTTGCCATAAAGCCAAGTATCGGGATTTTAAAAGGCCAGATGTTTACTACCTGTATAACTTCTTTATATGGAAGATAAGCCATCAGAAAGGGATCTGAGGCTGATCTGTGATTACAGATAAAAATAAACGGCCCCGGATTGTTTGATGCATCAACATCCTTAAAAATTATTCGCACAAAAGGAAATGGAAGAACCTTGCATACTCCAATACCATACCAGGCAACAGCTCTGCGAAATTTTTTCATTGCTTTTCGATGGGAAATAAACAGAGCCTGAATTGCTACAATAAGAGAAAAAAGTGGAATCCCAAAAACAGAAAAAACGATAAAGAAAAAATAAAACAGTAAATTAAAAAATAATAGTATAAAAAAGTCTTTCATCTTAATTATAAAGCAACTCTGTATTAATAGAGCCACTTTCAAAACGTTTCAGTTTGGTCAAGGTCAAGGCGGGTGAAAATTTTAACCGCAGGAATACATGGAGTATTTCGAGGATTAAAATTTTCGCCCAACGCAGAGATCGGCCAAAATGGGACGTTTTGAAACTGGCTCAATATTCTGCTTTTAATGTAAATATGAAATCATATATATCCTGAAGCGTTCTTATGGTCTGTATCCTCTCGTCGTTTCGTATTTTTACGCCGAATTTCTCCTGTAAAGCCACAACAAGATCCACCACATCCAGACTGTCTAACCCCAGATCCTGAAATATATTCACTTCTGGTTTTAATAGTTCTTTTTCTATTTCAAACGATTCTTCAAAAACCTGATTTGTCAGTCTAATTATCTCTTGTTCCGTCATTTAATATCCCGTTTTATCTTATAATTACTTCAATTTTCTACATATTATTGAAGCATTGATTCCTCCGAAAGCAAAACAATTTTTAACTATTACATCAATCTTTCTTGTTAATTTTTCAGTTACATGGAAAATACCATCACATTCAGGGCTAACTGATTCAAGATTTAATGTGGGATATATACATCCTTTTTCCATCATAATAAGTGTTGCTATTAACTCAATTGAGCCGGATGCTCCCAGAGTATGTCCCATATATCCCTTAAGGCTGCTTACGGGAATCTGATCTCCAAATACTTCTTTTATGGCTTCAGCCTCTTCCTTGTCTCCATTTAGAGTAGCTGTTGCATGGGCGTTTATATAATCGACTTCACCGGCTTTAATTTTAGCTTCTTTTAGTGTTTGCTTAAAACAGGCCACCATTGAACCCTTATTGGATTTACTTATGTGTACTCCGCTTCCGCATGTATGATAGCCGATAATTTCAGCATAAATTTTGGCATTTCTTTTTAATGCGTGCTCATATTCTTCAACAAGAAGAATACCGCTTCCTTCTCCGCAAACAAGACCATCTCTTTTTGCATCAAAAGGACGGGGCGTTTTATGGGGCTCATTATTGTATCCGGCTGATGTAGCAAAAAGGATATCGAAAGAACCGGTAACGGTCGGGTGAAGATCTTCTGCTCCACCGCATAATACTGCATCCTGCTTTCCAAGTCTTATAAGATCGTAAGCAGCACCTATAGCCTGAAGAGCCGAAGCACATGCCGCCGATGTTGCAAGAACATAGCCTGTAATACCCAGATGCTGGGCTGTATTCATTGCAGCTGTATGGGAGATACACTGAAAAAACTTCATTGAAGAAAGTTTTGTAAGATCTTTATCGGGAATCATGATTTCAAAAGTATCATTAATACTTTCAGCACTTCCCATGGTAGACCCAATTATGCATCCCAGACGGCCTGATGATAGCAGTTTACGGTCTATACCTGCATCCAAAAGAGCCTGTTCGGCAGCCTGAACCGAAAATATGCTCATTCTTCCCATTGATCTTCTGCTTGAACGTGGGATAGCCTTTTCATTTTCAAGCTTAGCAGGTGCCCCCACAAGACTTCTCAAACCTATATATTGATCCCAACCATCCATGTAACGAACGCCGCTTTTTCCGGCCTCTATGCCGCTGATCATGGCAGGTATATCAGTGCCTAATGGAGAAACAGCTCCTATGCCGGTAATAACAACCCTTTTCAACTTCCAAGCCTTTTTTTAATAAAATCAATATATAAATCTTTTCCGACAACGCTGCGTCCTATTATAAATGACGAAAGCATAGCGCCTACAATTCCCGGAAGCACCGCACTTTGTCCGGCTGCATAAACATTTCGTACAGGAAGCTTTCCGAAAAGATTAAACTGCCCGATTTTCTGTTTTATTCCATATGCAGAACCATCGGGCGAATTAAGATAATCTTTAAAGGTCAGTATTGATGCCGCATCCAATATCATAAAAGAATCTTTATATTCGGGGTAAGCCATAAATATTCTTTTTTGTATGTTTTCTATGCGCTCTTTTTTGTATCTCCGATATACTTCAGAGCGCTTTCCCGGTTCGGAATCTATCCAATCTTTGACATGTTCCGGAAAAGAAAGCTCAAGAGCAGAAATAACCATATGCTTTTTCCCGTTCACTGTTTCCTGATTCTTCAATATAACAAGAGCCGGATTACCGGAATATAAGGGATCTATAATCCGATTCATATCAGTGGTTGAAAAAACCGATAGAATGGTAGGCTCAGAGTCTCTGTCTGTGGGAATGTAATTTTGTACTACTCCAAACAAAGCAAAAAAGCCGGCTGACGATTCAAAGGCAGCCACCCTATTTATAAATGCTTTAGAAAGACACTCTTTTGGAAGAACATCTAATATTGCTTTCGGATGTATTGTAAAAATACATCTGTCGGCAACAATCTCTTCCCCTGTATTTAAGATAAATTTTCCAACAATATTGTTATTTACATCTGCACATTCTTCAATAAAACTTCCGGTACATATTTCTATATCATAATCTGCAAAACTTTTCTTAAAAGCCCTGATAAAAGCATCCCCCCCGTCTTTTACCCTTGCAACAGATTCATAAAGCCCGAAACTTACCCTGCTGTGATTTGCAAAAGATATTTCCGAAGGTTTTACTCCATAGCACATACAGTATTTTGAAAGCAGTCCTTTGAGCCTGTTATTTTCCGTTAACTTATTTAATACATCCTCCAGGCTGATATAATCTTCATCAATCCAGTGATGGGAAAGTGAAATATTTCGCAAGTCAAGCGACACTGTTTTTTTGCAGACATCTGCAACCATATCGAAATATTGTTCAACAGCCTTTTTTTCCTCCGGAAAGTATTCTATTATCTTTGCTTTCTTCTCGTCATAACCAAAGGGAAAATCGTAAACCGAGTTATCTTCTTCAAATATTACCCTGATTCCATCTTCTTTCGTAATAAAGACAGGCTGAATCTGATCGCTTATTCCAAGAACAGCAAGCATATCAGCCAGAATTCCGTTTTTATAAAACCCACCGGTAAAGTGAAAGCCGGTATCAAGCGGTATTCCCTGTTTATAAAATCTGGCCATTGAACCGCCGATATTTTTGCTTTTTTCAAGAAGCAGTACGCGATGACCGTTCATCCCAAGCAAAAGCGCAAGGGTCATCCCGCTTATTCCGCTTCCTACAACAATATCGTCATATTTCTTCATTCAATATGTTTCCATAAGTTTTATATTGCAAGGCCACCATTAATACCTATAACCTGACCGTGAATATACATATTTTCTTCGGTGCATAAAAAATTAACCACAGATGCAACATCTTCCGGTTTTCCGAATCTGTTAAGCGGAATAAGTGGAAGCAATTTACTTTTATCCAAAGATTCAACCATATCAGTTAAAATAAGTCCTGGGGCCACAGCATTGACAAAAATATTTCTTTTCCCTATTTCCCTTGCAAGCGCTTTAACAGCTCCTATTAAACCCGCTTTTGAAGCCGAGTAATTTACCTGGCCTGCCTGTCCGATTTGTCCTGAAGTTGATGAAACAACTATAATACGCCCTCTTTTTTCCCTCAGCATTGGAAAAAGCACTGTTTTTATCACATTATAAAATCCATCAAGATTTACTGAAAGTACGGAATCCCATTCTTCTTTTGTCATCCAGACCATCAGATTATCTCTTGATATTCCCGAATTGAACACAACTACATGTGGGGGATGTTCATCCGACTTTTTTTCAAGAGCGGCTTTTGTGGCATCATGGTCGGAAATATCAAATGCAATATTTTCGCATTTTTTACCTATAGTTTCTATCTCGGATTTTACCTTATTTGCCGCCTCATGATTGCTTTGATATGTTAACCAGATATCAAACCCGGATTGCGCAAGACGAAGAGCAATTGCACGTCCAATTCCCCTGCTTCCACCTATGACAAGAGCTGTTTTACCATTATTTTCTTTCATATACTAATGCCATCCCTTAATGCACAAAAAGCTGTTGTGTTTTAGAATATACCATAAAAGCAATTTATTATGATTAGCTATTGCAAGTATTTATCATATTCTCTAAAGCAGATTTATATATGATTAAAAATTTTATTTAATATAAGTTATTACAGATATCGTCAATAAAATAGTTTGGGTAAAAAAATGCTTATTTATTGACAACAATAAAATTGTTGATTAAAGTCGATAGATTAGTTTATCGTGTTTTTTGTTAATTTGTCTCTTTCATTTTTGTCAAATAATATTTATTGGAACTATCAAAAGTGCAACACACAAACATATTAAAAAATATACCGATTTTTTCCTGCCTTGATGAGGATGAACTTTTTGAACTTACAAGAGTAGCAAACAAAAAGGTATTTCCTAGAAATTCTCTTTTGATTAATGAAGGTGACAAAACCGATTCTCTTTATATTATTATAAGCGGCAAAGTTAAAGCAGTTATTACAGATGAAAACGGTAAAGAGGTTATACTTTCGATTTTCGGCCCCGGAGAATATTTTGGTGAGCTGGCATTCATAGATGGTGAGGATAGATCAGCCAGCATAATTACCAGGGAACCCACAGAAGTTTTGATCATATCAAGAGAAGGCATCAGAGATATTTTAGCTTCAAATCCAAATCTTGCATTTAATTTACTTATCGGGGTTGTAACAAGGCTTCGCGAAGCTAATAAACAAATAGAAAGCCTTGCTCTTATGGATGTATACGGCCGAGTGGCAAGACTTCTTGTCCATCTTGCCAAACCTATTGGCAAAAAACTATGTATCGAAGAAAAACTTACTCACCAGGAAATTGCAAATATGACCGGCTCTTCAAGAGAAATGGTCAGCCGTATTTTTAAAGATCTTGTATATGGTGGATATATAATCGTAAAAAACAAGCAGATTACTTTAAATAAACAGCTTCCGTATTCCTGGTAATCAGCCAAATCCGATATTTAATGCTTTTGATTCACGCCAATAATTCATCACTTTGCCAAAAGTCATAAAAAGTCCCCGAACCGTCATACCTGCGAAAGCCTATATCCAGAACTTATTTATTTTCACATCAATATTTATCATGATTGACACCTGCATTTTTATCGTGCTACTACTTAATAAGTAAAATCAATTATTAAAATAATAAAAACTGAAAACTTTTTTGCTGCAAATTCAAGCAGTAATGGCTTTAGATAACTTGCAGTTGTTACATCGGAGGTTATTTTAAAACCTCGTTGCTATAAGGTTTGTTATTATGTCGCAATTCTCTGTTTTAATAAATCCGATTACTGCTCTTGGAAAATGGATAATATTTATAGTCCAGGAAATGGGGCGAATAGCAATTTTCTTTTTCGAGAGTTTTTATTTGATGTTTTCCCGCCCTTTCCAAATAAAAAAGATTCTTCAACAAACACATTTTATCGGAACAAAATCCGTATTTGTAATATGTCTTACAGGGGCTTTTACAGGCATGGTTCTTGGCCTGCAAGGTTATAATACACTATCAAAATTCGGCTCATCAGGATTTTTAGGCGCAGTTGTTGCCCTTTCACTTATCAGGGAGCTTGGCCCGGTACTCGCAGCCATTATGGTTACAGGAAGAGCAGGCTCTGCGATAGCTGCAGAAGTCGGGATAATGCGTATATCGGAAGAAATTGATGCTCTTGATACAATGGATATAAATCCCCTGCGGTTTCTAGTAAGTCCCAAGCTGGCTGCCGCGCTGATAAGCATACCGCTTCTTACCGCCCTTTTTGATGTTATAGGTATTATCGGCGGATATATTTCGGGTTCTCTTCTGCTCGGTGTAAGCGGCAGTGCATACTTTGCACGCATCGAAACCAGTGTTGTGATGGCGGATGTAACCGGAGGTTTTATCAAATCATTTGTTTTTGCGGCTATTATTGTAACAGTATGCTGTTTTCAGGGTTATTATACACATACCAGAAAAGAAGGTTTTGGCGCAAAAGGCGTCAGCCTTTCTACTACTTCAGCTGTTGTAATTTCATGTGTCACTATTCTTATAACTGATTATGTATTAACATCAATACTGCTGTAGGGTTTATGAAAGATCCTTTTATTCAATTCAAGAACGTTTATAAGAGCTTTGGTGAAAACCATGTTTTAACGGGTGCCGATCTTAGTATTTATAAAGGTGAAATCACAACCATTATAGGTAAAAGCGGAGGTGGAAAAAGCGTGCTTTTAAAACATATAATAGGACTTCTTGAGCAGGATTCGGGGGCCATACTGTTTGAGGGTCGCCCTCTCTCGGATATGAAAAAAGCCGAAAAAAAAGCCTTAAAAAGAAAATGCAGCTATATGTTTCAGGGAACAGCTCTTTTTGACTCTTTAACCATATATGAAAATATAGCCCTTCCGCTTAAAGAAACAACCCGTTTATCCGATTCCGAAATAAACATTCGGGTAAAAGATAAAATGGATCAGCTGGATCTTAACGATATAGATGAAAAGTATCCTTCACAGCTATCAGGAGGAATGAAAAAAAGAGTAGCTCTTGCAAGAGCGCTTGTCACCGATCCGGAAACCGTTTTATTCGATGAGCCAACTACCGGGCTTGATCCTATCCGTAAAAAGTCGGTGCATGAAATGATATCGGATTATCAAAAGAAATTCGGGTTTACCGGAGTTGTTGTAAGTCATGACATACCTGATATTTTTCATATTTCACAACGGGTCGCTATGTTAAATGAAGGTCGGATACTTTTTGAGGGAAACCCTGAAAAACTTGCTCAGTCCTCTGACCCTGCGGTTAAGGAATTTATCCAGGGACTTTATACCGGAAATGATAATGGATGCATCCAAAAGAAACAATAAAACATGTTCAAACTATTGAGTTGGAGGAAATGTGAAGAAAAAATCAATAGAAACATCGGTTGGAATATTTTTTTTACTCGGACTCATTTGTGTGGGTTATCTTACAATTAAGCTTGGAAAAATAGAGTTGCTAAGTGACAATAATTACCCGGTCTACGCTAAATTCAACTCCGTTTCAGGACTTAAGAAAGGCTCCCAGGTTGAGATGGCAGGCGTCAAAATCGGCACCATTGATTCCATTTCTCTGAGTAAAAAAGATGCCAGAGCACTTGTTAAAATTAAAATAGCTAATGGAATTGTTTTAACAGATGATGTTATTGCTTCGATTAAAACATCCGGATTAATTGGAGACAAATATATAAAAATCTCTCCAGGTGGTTCCGATATAGTGCTTAAATCAGGCGATACTATTACCGAAACAGAGTCAGCCGTTGATATTGAAGAGCTGATAAGCAAGTATGTTTTTGGCGGCGTTTAACAATAAGAGCCAGTTTAAATAGGAGAAATGCGTGAAAAAAATAATAGTATTTTTATTAATAATGGTTTTTACTTTTGTTACAGTTTCGTTTTCTTCCGGCTTAAGCCCGTTAGATTCGCTTCAAGGTCCTATCGATGAAGGATTAAGCCTTTTAAAAGATCCAAAATACAAAGATGAATCTCAAAAAAAAGCCCAGCGTGAAAAGATGTGGGAAATAATACGCAAAGCCTTTGACTTTACAGAACTTGGGGGTCGGGCACTTGCAGTAAACTATAAAATATTTTCTCCCCGGCAAAGAAAAGAATTCACCGAAGTTTTTGCAGAAGTCCTTGGCAATGCATATCTCGATAAGATTCAGGCAGGATACAGCAATGAAAAAGTAGTATATATTAATCAGGAGTTTGTTTCAGATAACAAGGCGGTTGTGAAAACAAAAATAATACAGGAAAATAAAGAAATCGCTGTTGACTACAGCATGAAGCTTAAAAATAATGAATGGAAAGCATATGATATCAAAATCGAGGGTGTAAGCCTGGTTCAAAATTACAGGTCTCAGTTCAATGAAATTTTGTCAAAGGAAACCCCTGATGAACTTATAAAACGGCTCAATAAAAAGCTTAAAGACCAGGAAAAGAGTTAAAAAATATTATGAATAAATTACCAGCTATTATTGCTTTTACCGTGCTTTTTTTCTCTGCTAATTCTCTAATTGCATACGATCCGGATATTTGGTCAACTCCGGAATATGGCAACAAAACAATTCTAATTGCTTCCGAATCCGATAATTCATATCAGGATTTTTTAGATGATGAGCCTGATTTTTTAAAAGAAGAACTCGAACGGCAAGAAGAAACCATAACTATTGCTGATCCTTTATATTATTGGAATTTTTCCATGTATTATTTTAATGACAAAATGTATTTCTGGGCTTTAAAACCGGCCTCACAAGCTTACCGTGCTATAACTCCAGCTATTGTAAGAACCGGGGTAGATAACTTTTTTTATAATATTAAAATGCCCATTCGTTTTGTAAATTGTATCCTGCAGGGTAGAATAGTAATCGCAGGCCATGAGCTTTTAAGATTTATGATAAACAGTACCCAGGGAATTTTAGGTTTTGATGATGCCGCAAATAATTATACATGGCTAAAAGCAGGAAAGGAAGACCTGGGTCGGACTTTTGCTGTGTATGGAATAGGCGACGGGATATATCTTGTCTGGCCTTTTTTCGGCCCTTCTACCCTTAAAGATTCTTTCGGTATGTTTGGAGATAGATTCTTAAACCCTGTTTCATATCTTGAACCAATTGAACTGTCACTTTGTGTTACAGCTTACCAAACCCTAAACAAAACATCTTTCAAGATTGGAGATTATGAAGCATTCAAAAAAGCTTCTCTTGATCCATATGAGGGTTTGAAAAACGCTTATATCCAGAATCGCAGGAAAAATATTAATGAATCTCCGCTGAATATGCTCTCCGAAGACTTGCTGGAATGGTAAAACAATTACTGGAGCCTGTTTCAAAACGTTTCAGTTTGGTCAAGCTCAAGGCGGTAGAAAATTTTAACCGCAGGAATACATGGCGTATTTCGAGGATAGCGCTATGCTTCACTTCGTGCAAAATTTGAGCCCAACGCAGAGATCGGCCAAAATGGGGCGTTTTGCAATTGGCTCATTGGTTCCCTAACCCATTCTGACCTCCACAGTCAGGACACTGCCAGGTAATTCCATTACATGACATTCCCCAGAAGTTTTCTTCCATGCAGACCTGGCATATGGTAAAACCACACCTGCACCTCCAGCAAAAAGGAGCTTCCTGTTTGCAGCAGTAACAATTGCTTTCTTTTGCCTTGCGGCGTTTTTCTCTGTATGTTAGTTTCGTTGGATTCTTTGTCATAGTTATCATAATAGGGTTCGAGGATTCCAGGGGTCAAGGGTTCAAGTGATTGAACAAACTTTTTTTATTACACTCGAATCCTTGACCCCTTGAATCCTTGACCCCTAAGTTATTACAGCAACAGCGCCCTGTCAAGGTGCTTTGGAGCCTTATAAATGATTGTTTCTGCCGAAATAAAAAATAAAGATTTAGACAAAACCCTTTTTCTTATAGATGGAAGCGCATACATCTATCGTGCTTACCATGCAATAAGAAATCTTTCCAATTCCAAAGGGCTTCCTACAAATGCAATTTTCGGATTCGCCCGTATTTTAATCAAGCTTATAGAAGACTGGGCACCCAAATATGTTGTTATGGTTTTTGATGCCAAAGGCCCAACCTTCCGGCATGATCTTTATAAAGACTACAAGGCAACACGGCCCCCTATGCCGGATGATTTGCAGATACAGATCCCCTATATAAAGGAAATCACAAAAGCTTTTAACCTGCCTGTTATAGAAATACAAGGTTATGAAGCTGATGATATTATAGGCACTCTTGCACACCTGGCCGAAGAGTCGGGTTTTTCATCTGTTATGGTAACAGGAGACAAAGACTTTCTACAGCTTGTTACCGATAAATCCATCATATGGGATCCCATGAAAGACAAAGTAACCGATTTAAATTCTTTTAAAGAAGAATTCGGTCTTATGCCAAAACAGATGATCGATGTAATGGGGCTTTCGGGAGATACCTCAGACAATGTTCCCGGAGTTCCCGGAATCGGTCCCAAAACAGCTCTTGATCTGATAAAAAATTTCGGAAGCATAAAAAATCTTTATGATAATATTGATTCAATTACCAAAAAAAAGCAGCATGAAAACCTGATCCAATTTAAAGAACAGGCCGATTTAAGCAGGCAGCTAGTTGAAATAGACACAAAGGTACCTGTTGATTTTGAGCAGGATGCTTTTTGTTATAAAAAGCCGGACAACCAAAAATTATCCGCGCTTTTTCAGGAACTGGAGTTTAGGCAACTTCAGCAAAGTTTCTCCGGTCATTCGGATCTTTCAGAAAAAAAGTATAGTATTATTGATGACATAAAATCACTTTCCGAACTAGTAGAAAGATTGGAATCCGCAGACCATTTTGCCCTTGATACGGAAACAACATCTGAAAATCCATTGAAAGCAAAGCTTGTAGGAATATCTGTATCACTAAAAGCACACGAAGCATTTTATATCCCTCTGGCTCATGAATACGAAGGCGTGCCCAAACAGCTTGGCATGGATGAAACAATTAAAATGCTTAAAACTGTTTTTGAAAATCCCGATATAAAAAAAATAGGCCAGAACATTAAATACGACTGGATAGTGCTCAGGCGTCACGGCATTGAGCTTGCCGGAGTATATTCCGATACAATGGTAGCATCTTATCTTATTAATCCTTCAAAGCGGGCGCACAATCTTGACCAGATAGCTCTTGATTTTCTCGGACATAAAAAAATTACTTTTGAAGAAACAGTGGGAAAGAAAAAGCCTGAATCCGGTTTTAAAAATGTGCCTTTGGAAAAGGCTGTCTCATATGCCTGTGAAGACGCTGACATCACTCTTATGGCCCACGAGGTGCTTTTCCCTATGCTTACCGAAATAGGGGTCAAAGATCTTTTTGAACAGATTGAAATGCCTCTTATCCCTGTACTTATGAAGATGGAGACAAACGGAATATGTGTAAACAGAAACAGGTTATTAGAACTTTCAAAGCATTTTAAACAGCAGTTAGAAGATCTTGAAGAAAAAATTTATTCAACTGCCGGTATGACCTTTAATATCAAATCGCCTCAGCAACTTGGAGAAGTTCTTTTTGAAAAGCTGATGCTTCCTGTAAAAAAGAAAACGAAAAAAAAGACGGGGTATTCAACTGATGTGGATGTACTGACAGAACTTGCAGAAAAGCATGAACTTCCGGCGCTTGTATTAAGGCACAGAACGCTTTCCAAGCTTAAATCAACCTATACCGATGCACTGCTTGAAATTGCAGACCTAAAAACAGACAGAATACACACCTCATTCAACCAGACAGTAACAGCTACCGGAAGGCTTAGCAGCTCCAATCCCAATCTTCAGAATATTCCGATAAAAACCGATGAGGGAAGAGAGATAAGAAGCGCTTTTGTACCCCAAAATGGCTGGAGTCTTATTTCAGCCGATTACTCTCAGATAGAGCTTCGCCTTCTTGCCCATTGTGCGGAAGATGAAATACTGATCAAAGCTTTTTTAGAAGATGAAGACATTCATACAAGAACTGCTATAGAAATATTCCAGATTTTCCCGGATTTTATAACACCTGAGTTAAGAAATCAGGCAAAGACAATAAATTTCAGCATTATATACGGAATAAGCGCTTTCAGCCTTGCAAAGGATCTTGGTATCAGCCATAAAATGGCCCAAACGTATATTGATAATTATTTTGCGGGATACAAAGGAGTAAGCAAATTTATCGAAAAAACCATTAATGACGCGCATGAAAATAAAAAAACCTCTACACTTTTGGGGCGCATAAGACTTCTTCCCGATATAGACAGCTCCAACAAAATTGTAAAAGCTGCGGCAGAGCGCATCGCGGTAAACACTCCCATACAGGGCACAGCCGCTGATCTTATAAAGATTGCTATGATAAATATAGATAAAGCTTTTACAGAAAAAAATCTTAAAAGCGCAATGCTTCTTTCCGTTCACGATGAGCTTGTTTTTGAAGTACCACCGGAAGAACTTGATATGGTCACCGAACTTGTTAGAGATATAATGGAAAATGTCTGGACTCTTAAGGTTCCGCTTAAAGTAAATATTTCATCAGGTATAAACTGGGCAAAAGCGCACTAGAAACAGCCGGTGATTTTGTGAGGGGTCAAGGATTCAAGGATTCAAGCGAAATGATGGGAACTTACTTTCCGGGGTCATTTTACAAAATTTTTTAAAGAATACGCCTTAAATCATAAAATATCTATGAGACTTTTTTATATTGAACAATCCGAGCTTGCAGGTACAAATCCCTCAATAAGAGGTGTTGATGCAAGACATATTATAAATGTACTTCGATTAAAACCCGGAGACAGTATAGAGCTTTTTGATGAATCGGGTATAAAATATGAAGCAAGGATTGTTGCTGTCTCTTCTGCAAAAGTTGATGTAAATATTGTAGGACAATGCAATCATGTTGTTGAATCGTTTCTTGAGATAGTTGTAGCCCAATCCTTTCTTAAAGAAGGCAAAATGGATAATCTTATCCGGCAACTCACAGAACTTGGCATTACAAAATGGATACCATTCATATCGGAACGCTCTGTTTCAAGACCGGATGACAAACGCCTTTCTAATCGTACAAAACGATGGGAAGCCATAGCAAAAGAAGCGACCAAGCAGTGCAAACGGGCCAAAAGCCCCAAAATAGGAAAAACTGTTTCCTTTAAAGAAATTTTAGAATCTGAGCCAGGATTCGATCTTAAAATAATATTCTGGGAAAATGAAAAAAACCTTCTTGAGATAAAAGACCTTGGTGGCAAACATGGGGTTATAAACAAAATCCTTGTAATGCTTGGGCCTGAAGGGGGTTTTACAACAAATGAAGTCGAAAAAGCCAAAGAAAGCGGTTTTTTAACAGCCGGTCTTGGCCCCCGAATCTTAAGAGCGGAAACCGCTAGCCTATCTGCATGCACTCTTATCCAGTTTCTTTTTGGTGATATGGGGCAAAAAGTCCTTGACAAGAATGCAAGCTTAAAATAAATAATACTTCTGTTTTAAAACAGAGTTTCTATGCCGAGGTAGCTCAGTCGGTAGAGCAGCGGACTGAAAATCCGCGTGTCGGCGGTTCAATTCCGTTCCTCGGCACCAATGAAATCAAAAGGTTAGCCAACATGCTGGTTAACCTTTTTTCTTGTCCTGTTAATCTCTCCCCACTTTGGGAAATTTCATGCCATTTTTTCTTTGAGAAATAGGCTTTCTTATCTATGATAATAATCTTTATAGTATATCCCCGACTAAGACGAAGTCGAATTTTTTTAATCCTGCCGGGTGTTGTTTCGATATTGGTCATTCCGATTGCTGCCTATATCCGAATCAGATAGACCGCCTTATGGTTCGTTTACCCTGCTACGGCTTCCTATAACGACCCAGGTTAAACGATTCGCCCAGCCCCTTACTCTTAATGTTCCCGGATAAAATCGTTTATTTTAGACCTTCATAATCTTTCATAGCATTCCGGTACCTGCTTCAAGCATTATAGCGTTGGGTTTCTGACCTTAAACACTACCACATAGCTCAGGCTCATCTACTTTCTTCAACACCTTGTCTTTAAACGTGTGCGTGTGATCGCTGTAGCCATTGCAGCAGATTGCAGAGAAGCAAATATCGAGAGTGTTGGCTTCACGCCCTGCCCAGGCAAGAAAAAGAATGCTTATTAAACAAGCCCCGGCATACACCTCTTTTTTGAAACATAGGGGGTAGAGACTCCTTAATACCCCTACCTTGTATGCGTTACACGCTCTGACAAAAAAAGAATGCTTCCGGGAAGGCCCCCCCTATACTTTTAATCTGGTTTACTCTATATGAAAACATCGTCGGCAAAATTTTAGAAAAAAATAGAGAAAACAGGTACTGCGATATTGCTGTAGAAAAATGATCTATAGGCTTTATTTCTACCTCCTACCATGACTATGCATTCTTCTCATGAAACTTGTAGATTTCTAACGGAAATCATGATAAAAATAACCCGAAATTAATCTTAAAAAAAGAAACCACTGTTATTGAGAGGAAACTGTTCCATATATTGTTAGGTCAGGGAAAAAATGGAAAAGAATGTTTCTACAGAAATACCAGTACCATTGCCGACAGATTGGGCAAAAATACATAGTCAACTATCAAAAGCATGGATGCTTAGAGAGGATAGACAAATACCCAAGCCACCCGTGCCTTTGATATTGGCAGGTGCAGCATTTTCAAGTGCAAGTGCTATCCGAGCCAGATGGATTGATTTAATCAATTGGACAAATGAATATGGGTTTTCGTCTATTTTAATGAATAATTTGCCTGAATCACCCAGTTATGATGTTGCTGAAAGCATAGCAGGTGTTTCTGCCAATGGTAAAGGGTGGTGGCCAGAAATAGGTGAGCAGTTTCACCAACCTAAACAAAAGCCGAGTAAAGAAATTATCTTGGCAACATTGAATCGTTTGAAAATTGAATGGGAAGTGATTGTTGGTATTGAACTTGGCAAAGAAACTTTTCCGAAAAAGTTCACTGGGAAGAAAGCGAGGCGTTTAGTTGTATTTGCAAATCCAAATTTCTCGCCACCTTGGGGTAACTGGTATTCTGTGAACAGAAATCCTAATGCATTTTCAAAATTTCGAAAAACTATAAACGCTGCTATTTCGCCCATGGAAGTTGACAATATCGATTTTAATACTGAATATTGGCCTAATCGGGTAGCCAGGGGTTAACGGTACCCCAAATTCAAAATGTAATCGCAGTTTATATATGCCGGAATTGATTAAAACCAAGCTAATTCTTTTTATCGCAGTGATTAAAATAGTGATTAAAAAACCATGCCTCTTCTTATTCGTTTCAAATGTGACAAGTGTGCACTAACATTAGATACGTTCGGCGGAATAACGTATGTGATTGATGATAAAAAAAACCGTATCCCGTGTTCGCACCCTTGTGAATCTTATCAGATAGCGAAAGTCTTGAAAATTAATGAAGACGATATTTTTGGTTTTCCTTATATTCCAATCCAAAACAAAAAAGCCCTTAAATTGATTAATGAGCGTGGGGGGTTTGAAACGGATATGCTTTGTTTTGGATGTTTAGCAGAAGTAAGAATTGATCTTGAGCGAGATCCCCATGAATGCCCAAAATGTAAACATAAAGAAATTATTCCTATCCAAGATTTATATTCAATGCAATGCCCAAAATGCAAACAAGGGGTGTTTTTTGAAGTTTTAACCGGCATCATCTCTTAAGGCTTATATTACCGAACAAGATCTAATGGCTGATATAGGGGTTCATCTCCCAAAAACCTCTTCAGAAAATATTGGTCAGGATGGTTCATTCCAGTATGATCTTGGCAATTTCAGTTATTTTCTTAATCTGCTTAGGCCGTTTACCTTTCAGTAGTTTCCACAATTCCAGAGATTCAAAAGGACTTTCCGATAATACTGTAACTTCTTCCCCGTCAAAATTAAGCAATTCTGACAATCTTATTTTTAAAGCATTCGATAGCTTTTCAATAGTTTCTAAGGAGGGTGCGCGTTCACCTCTTTCTATTCGGCTTATCAGGTCAACACTAAGATTTGTTTTTTCTGCCAGTTTTGCCTGTGTCATTCCTGCCTTATTGCGCAATTGAGAAAGGTGTGCACCAAATTTCTTTTTGATATTTGTCATAGTCTCGCCCTTTTAAGGTAAGAATATACGAAGAAAAACCGTCATGGAAGTGACTGTGAGTCATGGCCAGATGATTAATAATGGTTGACTATTAGTCTTAGTGATGCTAACTCTTTACAAATAAAGGGATATCCCATATAAATTATTATTCAGCCTAAAAAAGCACAAAACCTTGCAGGATATTCTCAGAAACAGGGAATTGACGCTATACAAACTATTTTTACCGCCAGAACTTAAATTAAGTCTGTTAGGAGGGGGTACGGTATGAATGCTTTAATTGATAGAATTCCGATATATAACGGTGAGATCATAGCGGTGACAACCTGATGCAAGATTTATATGCACTTATACATCCTCACTTTTGTACTTTAATTTAAACTGATTAACAATACAGCAATTATTTAGGTATTATATGTTACGAATAATTTCTATTGTTTTAATTCTTGTATTCTCTCCTTGTATGTTGGTCGCTCAACCCCAACACAGTAGATTTGAACTATACAAACTCAAATACGGAATCTCGGTTAAAATACCCAAACATTGGAAGATAATTGATAAGCAAATAATGGATCAAATCGACACTAATACAGAATTGCTGTCCAAGGTTCCTCAAGGTGATAATGATATAATTATTGCTGCAAACTTTACAGTCAGTAATCAACCTTTAGCAACTATTAGAATTAGCGTAAGAACCAGAAATACTTTTACTCAAGACGATATTGAAAACATGAGCCAATCAGAAATTAATAAACAAGATATTTTGAGTAGAAATATGTTAGTTAGTTCATTAGCAAAATTAAATAATTCATCAACTAAGGTTTCTGCATTCAAGACCACAAAAGAAATGCTTTCCGGCTTTATTTGTGTGAGAACTGATTACAAAACAATCGAACATTCTAAAACTATGAATATATCAATTTATGTAATCTATCAAGGAAGTAGAGCCGTGAAAATGACCCTTGCATATGATAATAGTTACACGGATTTCCTTGAAACAACTATGAACAAAATAAAAAAGTCATTAGTGATAGAAAAAAAATAACACTTCACTCCAGCGGACGCTTTACTTGAACACTACTTCATTTCAATGTGTAAACTTAGCAGGGATTTTTTATTATGATTAAACAGGGATTTTTTATATTTTGGTTTCTCTTCGCTGTAATAACTTTCGCACCATTACCTGGAGAATGTGAAGATTGGAAAGAATATTTCAAGGACAATAATGGAACTTACTACTATGACAAGGATAGTATTCACTATCCAATTCAAAAAAAATCTATCTTTGGTTTAACATTACAGAATAAAGAGATTGTTAATGTATGGACACGAACAAAAGAAAAGGCTACAGGAGTAATAGGTGAATCGTACATAGAAAGAATTTACTGTTTAGAAAGAGAAAGTATGAGTCTCTCCAAAAACCCTTATAATCTCCTTGAAGGTTTTTTAGAAAAACAACTTCCTGGCGTACGAGTAAAGTTAGAACCGGGCTCTCGTGGAGAAAGCCTTTTTAAGCATGTATGTCCGTAAAATGATATATTAGCCCAAGTGAGGAATGGTAAAACAAAGTATCAATATTCAAGTTATTACACCAGCAACTAAATACAGCCATTCCAGCTATCTATTTATAGCAAATACTGGCTTTGCATGGACATTAATGGACATGTTTAATTGCCGGAGTAATAATAACATTTCAAAATTCTATTTCGGTTCCTATTACAAACAATTTTTTAATTCTTTAATCTAATGGTGACAACAACTATACTTTTATAAAGACCTTACATTAAGGGGGATAGAAAAATGAAGAACTTAAATTCCATAATTTTGAATTATATGTACAGAAAATCAAGAGTCCCTATATTAATCGTAATAATTTTCCTAATAGCCTTTTCTCTAATTTGCACTCAGACGATTCAGGCAGGAGAAATGTACAAATATACTGATAAAGATGGTAATACAGTCATAACAAACACTCCAAATCCAGAAAGGTATCAAGTAAAAGTAAAGGAAATATATTCATACAGTGAAGCATCATCATCAGAAAAAATGGGTTTGGAAAAAGATGATAACAGTGAGGTGGATGACCTTGTTGAAAAACTCATAAACGATCCGAGCAGTCGAGTTCCAAGTGATAAAAGGTTTAGAAAAAATGTATTAAAAGCAATTGTAACTCTTCGGGAAGCACAACTTCGGAATCAAGGAAATCCACAAGATGAGATGGAAACTAAAATGAAGCGACAACAAAGGGATACGGAGGATATACTCGAAGAGATGGAATCTAAAAAAGTTCAAATGGAGGGTCAACAAGCTAGAATGAATGCTGAAATGATACAACAACAAGCAGAGATTAGTCAATTACAACACCAACAAAGAATGAATACATTTTTTGGGAAATAAATATTAGTAGGTCAGATGGTTAAACGAAAAACCGGAATTGCCAAAGGCACCCTTTTTCATAAAACACTAAGCATGATTATCGTTTATTTCCGGCAGTAATTTTATATAAGGAATATATTACTATCCAGATATTCAAGAAATTATTCAAACATCCATTTACACAAGGTCTTATAATCGTATTATCAATTGGTTTTATACTATCTTTGTTCAGTAACGAAGGCAAAGATTATCTATACCATATTGGAATAGCGCTTTTGATTGGGGGTTCCCTCTTCTTCGGAATGTATCTCATTAATATTGTACTTACATCCCTTTTTAGGAAAAACAATATACAAAAAGATATTGGACTTTTCGAACGAATGCTAAATAGCACAATTGGCCCTTTTCTTGTGCCGGGGATATTTACCTTTATCTGGTTTTTTGGAGGCCATCCATTATGGGCATTATTTATCCTTATTCCGTTGTGGATTAGTGCCATTATAGATGCAATTTCAGAGAAAAAGTCTAAGAATTGATTTCAATTGCCTCAATCACAAGATTGCGAATATACCCGCTCATACTTCTACCGCTCTTCCAGGCAATTTCTTTTAACGCTTCCTTTTCTTCCTCTGATAGTAGAGTGGTAACCCTGATTCTATCAACACTTTTATCTATTTTATCCATCTTATTCATGTTGCACCTCCGTCAAATAATATAAATTTATTGAGCTTTTTCGTATAAATAACAACGTGTAAATTGTTATTTTAATTAATTTGTTTTGCGTAAGTATGATCCTTTTTACAAAAGATTGTAAAATAGGACTCTTC
>JAHITX010000068.1 GCA_018817425.1 Pseudomonadota bacterium | reverse complement strand
GAGATGCAATATAAACAGAGAATAATAAAAAACATGAAAAACCGAGCTAAACAATTTGGCCTGAAATTGGTGGAAGCAGCTGATGTGGCTGGGACTGATATTGCTGTGCCATCAACAATTTAATTTAAAGTTTATTGGGAGTCATTAAAAGCTTGCAATGATATTCAAAGAAAACTTAGGCGCGATGATGCCAGAAAAAATGCAGAACAAAAAAGAAATGCTGATAAAGAGGCAGAATGGTGGCACGGTATAGATGGAAGACGTTTTGAACTCGAAGTTGCAAAAATTTTAATGGATAAGAATTTTAATGTCAAACATACTGGTAACTCTTTACATGGTGATGGAGGTATTGATTTATGGCTGAAAGAAGATGACAAAACTATTATTATCCAATGCAAGGCATATAAAAACTATGTAAATGCAGGGGTTGTCCGTGAACTCTATGGGACACTTATACATGAAAAAGCAGATGAAGCATGGTTGGTTGTTACTTCAGGTTTTAGTAGGGGAGTAGAGGATTTCGCCCGTAATAAACAAATTCGTCTTCTAACAATAAGAGATTTGATAAAACTACCGCCCGTAAGAGAAAAAGAGACAAGAAGGGATGAACGATTCATCGCATACAATAACGGTACAGTTCTGGATACGAGGACAAATCTAATGTGGGCGGTGAAAGACAACGGAAAGGACATTAAATGGGTTGACGCTAAGAAATATTGCGAGAATTATCATGGGGGCGGATATGCTGACTGGCGGATGCCGACGCTGGATGAGCTGGCGGGGTTGTACGACAGCGGTAAAACTCAACCGGTGTTTAATTCTAATTCTACGCGCAATATCCATATGGCAACTGAATTGATTCATATTACTACTAAGTACGGTTGTTGGGCATCAGAAACACGTGGCGCCTACGCCGCCTACTTCAGTTTTCGCTGGGGCAATCGGTGCGAGGACAGCCAGTCTGGCTATGATGCAGATCGGGTGCTTCCGGTACGTTCTCGCAAATAGTTAATTTAATGTTTCGTAGCAAGAGAACGCTAATAAATAGATTTTCTTAATTCATCAATATAGTTTGTATGCCAGCTATATTTTATAATAAAAACCATGATAAGGAAAATAGAAAAATGAAGAACTTATATCAAGAAGCTTTCCAAAATATGTATATAAAATCAAGTGTTATCGTATTTATTATTACAATTTCCCTAATAGCCTTTTCTCTAATTTGCACTCAGACGATTCAGGCAGGAGAAATGTATAAATATACGGATAAAGATGGCAATACAGTCATAACAAACACTCCAAATCCAGAAAGGTATCAAGTAAAAGCAAAGAAAACATATTCATACAGTGAAGCATCACCATCAGAAGAAGATGATGGGAAAAAGGAGCGGCGAACAAGTTATAAAGATATTTTAATAAATGTCGAGAAAAGGAAAGGCGCACATGGCCAAGCCTGTATGTTATGTTTAGCCGAAGTAGTAAAACTTGCTGAAACAAGTGGGAAACCTATTCAACCCGAATTTTGGAAAATTGTGAATTCCGCAATAAATAACAATCACCCACGTAGTATGTACAACCAAATTAGCAAAGCTGCACTGATTCAAGACATCAATTTATCTGGCATCGCACCGTGTCAAATCGCCAGACCTGTTTTTGTAATTAATAATTAGTGGTAAAGATGCCGTATTCAGTTTTTGCTATGGTGGGGAGCATTGGAAAAGCCAGTCTGATATCTTATCCAAACACGTGTATCAGGTGCGTTCCCGTAAATAATTCATTTGTTGTTTCAAAGCCGGAGAATAATCCCCAAAGGGGTTTTCTAATTCCTCAATATCGTTTGTACACCAACTATGCTTTTATAATAAATACCTTATGACAAGGAAAATAAAAAAATGAAGAACTTACATCAAGTAATTTTGAATAATGTGTATAACCCATTAAAAATACCTGTATTTATTGTTATAATTTTTCTATTAGCCTTTTTTCTAATTTGCATTCAAATAATTCAAGCTGGAGAAATTTATACATACAAGGATAAGAATGGCAAAACTGTAATATCTAACACTCCAATTCCAGACAAGTATAAAACAAGAGCCCAGAAAATAGATTCGTACCGTGAATCATCATTATTTAAAAAAAATGAATTGGAAAAAGGAGCAGTAAATCGAGCGATTGATAAACAGATTGAAGAAATTGATAGGCAGATTTATTCACTTTCCAAAGATCCAAGTAGTAGATCAGAAAACGGCGGGATAAAAAAGACCGTTGTTAACCAGATAATAAAGTTAAGGGAACTAAAAGCGGATATTATATCGAAAGCTCAAAGGTTGGCCGCAGAAAGGAGAAATCCGGAAGATACCGGGCTTAAGATGAGAAATCAACAAGATGAGATGGAAACTAAAATGAAGCGGCAACAAATGGATATGGGGGCCATGACGGAAGAGATGAAAGATAAAAAGAGAGCAATGGAAGCTAAAATGAGGAGTCAAGAAAGAGAGATTCGAGAATTGGAGCGTGATAAAAGAATGTCAGAACACAATCAAAGGATGCAAGAGATGAATAAAGCGCTTGGCCAGTAGTCATTCAAATTAATGACAGAAGGCTGTAAGACATAAAAAGGGGTGGCTTCTTACAAGCTATATATTCACCGGAACCACTTAATCAATATTTTCGATGATATCCTCAATCACAAGATTGCGAATATACCCGCTCATACTTCTACCGCTCTTCCAGGCAATTTCTTTTAACGCTTCCTTTTCTTCCTCTGATAGTAGTGTGGTAACCCTGATTCTATCAACACTTTTATCTATTTTATCCATCATATTCATGTTGCACCTCCGTCAAATAATATAAATTTATTGAGCTTTTTCGTATAAATAACAACGTGTAAATTGTTATTTTAATTAATTTGTTTTGCGTAAGTATGATCCTTTTTACAAAAGATTGTAAAATAGGACTCTTC
>JAHITX010000067.1 GCA_018817425.1 Pseudomonadota bacterium | reverse complement strand
GCCTTGGTAGGCCATTACCCTACCAACAAGCTAATGGTACGCGGGCTCATTTTCAAACAGTAGCTTATATATAGAGGCCACCTTTGATCTTTTAAACCAAGGATTAAAAGATATTATCAGGTATTAGCCCGCCTTTCGGCGAGTTATCCCAAATTTGAAAGTAGATTACCCACGCGTTACTCACCCGTGCGCCACTTTACTATCTTTAGCAAGCTAAAGATTTCTCGTACGACTTGCATGTGTTAAGCACGCCGCCAGCGTTCATTCTGAGCCAGGATCAAACTCTCCAATTAAACTTTTGACTTTTGATTCTTTGCATGCAAATGCATGCGCCCTAACTCACAAGCTGTCACTATTTAGTTTTCAAAGATCAAGCGATTGCCAAAGCGACAACCTCTGTACTAAAAAAGATATTTTATACTTTATCATAACCCTTTGTGTCAAGTCTTTTTTTATTTATTTTTTAAAAAATAACTTATGAAGCACATTTGGTTATCTTTAACAGAAAGAGTTTTTATAGCAAACTTGCTTTCTGTTTGTCAAGCTGTTTTTTATCTTAAATTTACGTTTCATGGCTGTTCCCAGAGATATCAATATCTGAAATCTGAAGAAATTATGATTTTGCTCACTGCAAAATTTTCCAGCCTTTATGAAGACTCAAGTTGTAAAAAAACAAAACTTCAAATACTCAAAACGTAGTGCTTTCTATCCTTAGGGACATCTTATGTCAAGCGATATTTTACTGTTTTATTCTAATTTTATGAATCCGCTTTTTGCCTGATCTTAACAAAATCTCCATCTCACCGATATCATTCAAGGTAATTAATTTGTCAAAGTTTTAGATTTGCCTATTATTTATATATACGCCTCCCTGTTCGACAAGCCTTTTTCGGCAGCTCCGGGTGTACATCAGGGATGATTGTGTCAGAAAGAGGCAACTGTTTTACTTGGAGTGTGCTCCTCAAGTATGTTTCGTCGTCACATTAATCGTTATGATAACATTGGATTAGAAGGTATACTATATAGAAATTTACACAGGCTTCATTTCGGAAAGCAACCGTGGATGAGGTCATGACGATATCGGAACGTTATCGGACAAAACACATGGGTTGGAATGTTAAACATTTTCATTCATGGTATCAGCGTGACGGTGGCCTGCGCTATTATAGCTGGGTTAAGAACACATTACAATCAAAGGGGTTGGATGTGATCGTTAAGCGGAGTTTGTTCAGTGCTCTTTATAGGGTCAGGGGAGCCATTACTGGTTTACACCGGAGAAGGGAGGTAAAGTAAGTAAGGCGCAGCCTACCTAGTTTAGGAGGCAATACAGCGCTTGAGGATTGACATAATTGCCGCCTATTCTCTGCGAGCACGGGGAGTGACTGCTGAAACTGTGTCAGCTTTGAGGGAATAACTTTGCAAATCCCTGCTGACAGGTATCGATGCCATTACGTCAGTGTCACTGTTTTATTCTGATTTTATGAATCCGCTTTTTGCCTGATCTTAACAAGATCTCCATCTCATGGATATCATTTAAGGTAATCAATTCGTCAAACTTTTCGATTCGCCTATCATTTACATAAGCTCCTCCCTGTTCGACAAGCCTTCTTGCGGCAGCTCCGGATGAAGCAAGTTCTACCTCATGAAAAAGCTTAAAAGCGGGAATTCCCAATTTAAAAACATCATGATCAATATAAGAACAAGGAACGGATACATCTTTGATTTCAGCGCTATCTCTTGGCACAGAGCTGTGCATCAACATATCTTTCGGGACAAATCGTTTGTTAAAAACGCTTGCAGCAGCTTGATATGCTTTAACCGCTTCATCACGTCCGTGTGCAAGTAAAGTTGTTTCAAACGCAAGTATTGTTTTGGCACTATTTAAATCAGCTCCTTCTAATTTTTCGATATCTCTTATCTCATTTATCGGCAAAAATGTAAAAAGAGCCAAAAAACGCGCTACATCCCTGTCGTCAGTATTTATCCAGTACTGATAGTAATCATAAGGAGTTGTTCTTTCCGGATCCAGCCATACAGCGCCTTTTGCAGTTTTTCCCATTTTAGCTCCATTACTGGTTTTTATTAATGGAAAAGTAATGCCAAAAGAGATGCTTTTTTTAACTTTTCTTATAAGTTCAATGCCTGCAACAATATTTCCCCATTGGTCACTGCCTCCCATTTGCAGCCTGCACTGATATTTATCAAAAAGTTCTAAAAAATCATATGCCTGTAGTAACATATAATTAAACTCAATAAAGCTAAGCCCTTCTTCAGAATCAAGTCTTAGCTTATAGCTTTCGGCTTTTATCATCCGGTTAACTGAAAAATGCCTTCCAATATCTCTTAAAAAAGGGATATATTTTAATTCACTAAGCCATTCATTATTATTAACAAGAAGGGCCTTGTTGTCACTAAAATCAATAAACCGTGAAAGCTGTTTTTTTATACCGACAATATTGTCTTTAATCTTTTCAGGAGTCAAAAACTGCCTCATCTCGGTTTTTCCGCTTGGATCGCCTATCAGGCCTGTTCCACCACCTATAAGAGCAATAGGTCTGTGCCCATATTTTTGCATATGGGCAAGTGACATTATAGGGACAAGGCTTCCAACATGCAAACTCGATGCGGTGGGATCAAAGCCTATATAGCAAGTGACCTCATTATTACCGATATAGTCTTTGAGCTCCTCATCATGAGTGGTGTTTTCAATAAAGCCTCTTTCTTTGAAAATATCTATTAAGTCAGCCATGCTTCCCTCATTTATTTGCGAACTCAACAGCTCTTGTTTCACGAATCACTATCACTCTTATCTGCCCGGGGAAAACAAGAGATTCTTCTATCTTTTTGGCAATATCTCTGCTTAACATGACTGAATCTGCATCCGATATGATCCCGCTTTCTACAATCACTCTAAGCTCTCTTCCAGCCTGAATAGCATAGGTATTTGAAACGCCTTTAAAAGAATTAGCTATTTTTTCCAGATCTTCTAACCGTTTAATATAGCTTTCAAGCATTTCTTTTCTGGCTCCCGGCCTTGCTCCTGAAAGAGCATCCGCAGCCTGGACAAGATATGCATATACGGATGAAGGCGGTATATCTTCATGATGAGCAGCAATTGAATGCACAACTTTAGGGGCTTCACCAAATTTTTTCGCAAGATTCGATCCGATAACAGCATGTGGCCCTTCGACCTCATGATCAATTGCCTTGCCGATATCATGCAGCAGACCCATACGTCGTGCAAGCTTTGCGCTAAGCCCAAGCTCTGAGGCCATTATTCCGCTTAAAAAACCGACCTCAATCGAATGCTGCAAAACATTTTGCGTATAACTTGTTCTGTATTTTAATCTTCCTATAAACTTTATTAGTTCAATATGAATCCCATGAACACCCAGATCAAAAGCTGCTTGCTCACCAGCTTCCTTTATAATCTGATCAACCTCAATGCCAACTTTTTTTACTACATCCTCTATTCTTGCCGGGTGAATCCGACCGTCAGATATAAGCCTCATAAGTGAAATACGTGCCACTTCTCTTCTTACCGGATTAAACCCTGATAGAATTACTGCTTCAGGAGTGTCATCTATAATAAGATCAATTCCGGTAGCTGCTTCAAGGGTCCGTATATTGCGCCCTTCTCTTCCTATTATTCTTCCTTTCATTTCATCGCTGGGAAGTTGAACAACAGAAACAGTTCGTTCAGCTACATAGTCCGAGGCATATCTTTGCATAGCAGTTGCCATAATACTTTTTGCTTTCTTCTCAGCATCTTCTTTGGCTTCATTTTCTATTTTTTTAATTAGCTTTGCACCATCATGACGGGCTTCATTTTCCATGGCTCTAAGCAAAAGCTCTTTAGCCTGTTCAGAGGTTAAACCTGATATTCTTTCAAGTTGTCTGTTTTGTTCCTCAATTATTTCATTGTATTTATTTTCGCTGTTCTCAATATTATCTTCTCTTTTTTTAAGAATAGCTTCTTTTCGTAAATTTTCCTTCTCTTTGCGTTCGATCTGATCAAGCTTATTATCTAAACTTTCTTCTTTTTGAATCAGCCTCTTTTCACGTTTTTTATGCTCGGCTCTTGTTTCCTTGGTTTCAAGATCAAATTCTGTTTTCATCTTGAATAATTTATCTTTTGCCTCTATCTGGGCTTCTTTAATAACAGCTTCCGACTTTATTTTTGCGGCTTCTATTATTCTGGTCGCCCCATTCTCTGCTGCCTTGACTTTTTGGGAAGTCATTTTTCCTTTTACCCAATAGGCAACTAAATATCCTATGGCAAACATTGCAACGCCAATTATTATCAGATATATGTTCATTATCTATCTCCAGTTGTTCAAAATTAGCTTATATAAAACAAGATAGGTTTAAGCTACCATGTAAGATTTAGCAATTTAAAAATTAATTATGGGCAATGGCATGAAAACAGCTGATAGGTAGGAGGAAAACGGTAAGGGACAAAGATTACTCCTTAAAGATATCAATTCTATTTTCCTGGTAAATTTAATACCCCCGCACTGTGCCGTGTTGGCAAGCCTCTGAACCTAATGTTCAAAGTTGGCGCCTTATGGTTTCTTTAGGCTTTTCTGTACAAGCAGAACATGCACACCAAAACCAAGGAAGGCTCCCTACATTTTCTTTGTTGGATCAAAGATCAAATACCAATCACAAACACGGCAGGGGTATTATAAAAACCAATTTCGTTTCGGAAATCCCGGTCAGAAATACGTTATATATTTGAGAAATCGAAGAGAAATCTTCTATTTTCAGCTTATTACTATTACACTTTTGAAAGTCGGAACAAAATATCTTTTTTGATTTTTAATATTTAGGAACTTATTTCAAGTCCGTATCTTACAAATACTATCAAAAATCTAATATTAAAAGCTTTCTAATTTATTCAACAGCATTGACGATTTATCAGAAATTTTGCGAATAAAATCCACATGGTTGTCTTTGCTATCAATATTATCTCCAGCAATATTCATAGCAGTCAATATCATGATTCCAAGCGGATTAAAGCGTGCCGGGGAGCCCTTTTGTTGAGACTCAACTTTTTTTACTTCTTTAACAAGAAGCTCGGCCACTTCTTTAGCTTTTTCAACCTGAGTTTCAGCTTTGAATGTATATTTCTTTCCAAAAAGCTCTATTGTTATAATTTGTTCCAATAAGAAATATCTACCTTTCAATAAAATTAAACGGCATTTAACTATCAGCCTCTGTAACATCACCCAGCCTGTTAAGAAGATTATCTATCTTTGATTTAATAATATCTCTCTCCTGTATGTAGTCCTTTTCCCTTTCGCTCTTTTCCTGTAGTTCCTCCTCTAACTTTACTATAGTACTCTTAAGTTCCGAGTTTGTTGCTTCATATGATTTACAAACTGCAACCAGTTTTTCAAGTCTGTTTTCTATCTCATCAAATTGCCGCAGGATCAGTTCTGTATCCAAGTTTTCACCTCATATCCATAATCTTTTATAATATTTAATTCATGCCAAAGTCAAGATATAATACATCATTTACTTATATCGAAAATCATTGAGTCATTCTTTTTTTCATTATTTTTTCTACTACCATCAACTCCTCCAAGCTGTTTACACCTAATACCTCTTCACTGTCTTGTCCTATCATCGCTCCTACCTTTTTGTTTTCGGAATATCCGATTTTAACAACATCTGTAAGATAAAATTCACTCTGAGCGTTATTTGCTTTTATTTTATTCAGAGAATATTCCAAAAAACTTCTCTTTATACAATATATTCCTGAATTAATAATGTTTATACTTTTTTGTTCATCATTTGCATCAGCTTCCTCTATTATCCCGGATACACAGTTTTTTTCATCCATAATAATCCTTCCATATCCTTTAGGATTATCGATTTTAACTGCCAGAACAGATACGTCACGATCCGATTTAACATGGTCTTCATAAAGCTTTTTCAGCGTTTCAAAAGACAGAAGCGCTACATCCCCACACAATATTAAAACCTGCTTAGAATGTTCGGGCAGAAAAGATAAGGCACACTTAACCGCATGCCCTGTACCAAGCTGCTCTTTTTGTAAAGCAAAAATGACATTATAATCTTTTGATACTACCTCGCCGACTTTTTCAGCCTGATTTCCAACTACCGCAACTATGTTATCGCCGGCAATTTTTTTAGCTGTTTCAAGGATATACATAATCATGGGCTTACCATTAATCTCATGTAATACCTTTGCCTTATCTGATTTCATCCGTTTCCCTAATCCGGCAGCAAGAATAACAGCAACAAGTTTATTTTCCATTTCTAACCTGATATCCTTTTTTTATAATTTATTTATGCATAGGTTAAACAGCTACTCTTCTTTAACCTATGCATTGAGATTATGTCCACAAATTAAAATGATTTCCATTTTTTTTAAACATACCAGCACTAAAATTGAAAATCAATACCACTGGATTTATCAAAAATTTATCAAAAATCATTCGTCAGACAACAACCTATTTTTAGAATGTTTTTGTTACAAATGCTTTTCGCCTGTGTTTATCCTGGAAATCTACACTTCCATCCTTCACAATCTCGTTAAGATATTCGATATTACGGTCAATTGCTTCGATATATAGATTGCGGTCAATCATAAATCTCTCTTTAAAATGGCGCTGCGCATACTTATAGACATTAAAAAAAATTTTGGAAAACCGCTTTTTCATTAATTTATGAAAACTTATGGTTTTTTTTATAATATCAAACTCGATATCAAACCCTTTTATTTCAGCCTCTTGAAACTCATAAAACAAAAATAATAGTTTCTCCAGATAGTCACTGTCTGACATCTGAGATAAAATATCGGATGTGCCAAGTATATATCCGGACAGTTTTTCTTCATCGGAGGAAAAAGCTATGGTACCCGGTTTAATCTGCAAATCCGTACACAAAATCAAATTTTTCATAGGTAAAATTTGATCCGGAGTAATTTCAAAAACCTCATGATGCCTTTTAATAAATTGAATACTTCTTTTTACATGAGTTGCGGTATGTTTTGCACCAGTGCCTGTACTATCATTATTTTCTTGAATATACCCCGTATCATGAAAAAGGGCGGAGTTCAGAAGGGCTGACGCAAGTAAAATCGGAAGGGGTTTGTTTTCCAAGTTGTATCCATCTATTAATCGGGCGGTTGCAAGCAAAATATCCACAGTGTGCGTGAAATCATGATATTCAGTGTTGCATGCCTTATAACCCGGAAACTTCCCATCAAACAGGGTTTTTATAATATAAAAATTATCATGTATATTATCAAAATTTCTATTTGAATAATGGAAACAAAAGGTCTTTCTGACCTCAGTGATAATTGATTCAGGACTGGGATTACTTATAAGCTTTGACAACTGGATACTATCGCTTGAATTCACATGCATAACCTTTATTTAAGAAACAAGTGAAATTTATCCTTATAATTAGAGCAGGTCGAATTTTATGACAATCCAAAAAGAGTTTATTTTCTTTTCAATCCGATAGTTATCTATCCCATAGATAGCTATAAGTCAATAAAAAAGGGCTTACAGCTCTTATCTGCTGTAAACCCTTAAATTATCTGGTAGGCGCGATTGGATTTGAACCAACGACTTCTACCGTGTCAGGGTAGCGCTCTCCCCCTGAGCTACGCGCCTTTATTATAATTGGCTTTAGCATCAGTTAATTTTTGTGTCAAGAGATTTGGATTGCCTCTTTTTTGGATATGAACTTTTGAATTAAATGGTTTTTTAAAATCATGGTAGATGATGCCAATATATTAGATTGCACTATATAATTTGACTTTATAAAAAATATCCGTTATTTTTGCACAAATAAATTCTCCCGTTATAATTCTCCTCTGTTTTTCCAGCCGGCACATCTCATCTTTGAAGGGAGAGATCCTGATGAATAAATAAGTAAAAACAAACCCGGAACGAATCGGATAAATATCCATCTTAACGCAGGAAATAAGCAAAGCACACCTGTAATAGAGGAAATGATATCCCCATGACTATAATATTTATTTTGTCGCTATCTATTTCCCTGCAATTCTTTGCAGCATTCATGGCTTTCAGGCTTATTCCTATTACCGGCAAACGGTTAGCCTGGAGTTTTATCTCAGTAGCCCTGATATTTATGGCTATGAGGCGGTGCATCCCTCTTATCCGTATGCTTTCCGGAAACACGATGATTCGCCCGGATTTAAACGCCGAACTCCTGGCCCTCTTAATATCAATTTTAATGGCAGCCGGCATAATAAGGATCGCTTCAATTTTTTTGGAACGCAAGAAGGCGGAAGAGGCACTCCGGCATTCCGAAGCCTTTCTTAATAAAATTATTGAAGAAAGTCCTAACCCAATGTGGATTGCTGATGAGAAAGGCACACTGATCAGAATCAACCAGTCTTGCTGCAATTTATTAAACCTCATACCGGAAGAAGTGATCGGAAAGTATAATATGCTCAATGATAATATTGTTGAAGAACAAGGGCTACTCCCCTTAGTAAAATCAGTATTTGAGGAAGGTAAAACAGTAAGATTTGACATTACATATGAAACACCTCAACTGAACCAGCCTGCACTTCAAAAAGAAGCATTCGTAATTCTGGATACCACCATTTCCCCCATATGGGATTCAAGCGGAAAAATCACGAATGCAGCCATCCAGCATATTGACATAACAGAGCGCAAGCAAGCGGAAGAAGCGCTTCGGCTTAGCGAAGAAGAATACAGGTCTTTAATTGAAAATCAACCCGATCTTGTTTGCCGTTTCAAGCCCGACGGAACCTTTATATTTGTTAATGATGTGTATTGCAAATTGTTTGGAAAAACAAAAGATGACTTGATCGGGAAAAAATGGCTGCCTTTGCCTCTGGATGATGACCTAAAAGAAATACAGGAAAAATTGCTTAAATTGTCCCCGACAAACCCGGTTGTTAATATTGAAAATAGAGTGCGTTCTGTCAATGGAGATATACATTGGATACAGTTTGCCAATAAAGGTTTTTTCGACTTTAACGGAAATATGCTGGAAATTCAATCTGTAGGACGCGATATCACCGAAATTAAACTGGCGGAAGAAAAAGCGGCTCAAACAGCACGGGAGTGGAAAACTACCTTTGATGCCGCAAATGATGCTATCTGGGTTCTGGATCAAAATCAGCGGGTATTGCGGTCGAACAAAACCGCGGAGCGGTTTTTTCATCTCTCCTGTGAAGATTTCATTGGTAAACACTGTTGGGAAATTGTGCACAATACATCGAAACCGATCCCCGAATGTCCTCTCTCCCGGGCACAAAAAAGCCTTTGCCGTGAAACCATGGAATTACAGATCAGCGATAACTGGTTTCAGGTTACCGCAGATCCCATCATAGACGCGGCCGGCCATTATGCCGGTGCAGTCCACATCATACGCGACATAACCGAGCGTAAAAGAATGGAAGAGGAGCTTTTGAAGGCCCAAAAACTTGAATCCGTGGGAATTCTTGCAGGAGGCATAGCCCATGATTTCAATAACATCTTAACTTCAATATCAGGAAACATTTCCCTGGCAAAGATGCAGGTAAAGCCTGAACAAGATATATTCGATTTGTTAAGCGCAGCAGAAACCGCCTCAGTCAAGGCCCAGGGTCTTACAAGGCAGTTACTGACATTTGCCAAAGGCGGAACTCCGGTAAAGGAGACTGCTTCTATTCAAAAGCTCATCAAAGAATCTTCTCTCTTTTGTTTGCGGGGTTCAAAATCCGCATGCAAATTTCAGATAGCAGAAAACCTATGGCATGTTGATGCAGACCTGGGACAGATAACCCAGGTCATTAACAATATTGTGATAAATGCAAATCAGGCAATGCCGGATGGAGGTACTATCCTGATTACGGCAAAAAATCTGATAACGGAAGAGATACATACAATACCGGTAAAGCCGGGAAGATACATCCGTATATCGATAAAAGATCAAGGGGTGGGCATAGCTGAAAAACATCTTTTGAAGATATTTGATCCATATTTTACTACAAAGCAAGCCGGAAGCGGCCTTGGACTTGCCACGGCATATTCCATAATAAAGAAACACAACGGGCACATCTCAGTGGAATCTGTTCCGGGAATAGGAACCACGTTTGATATTTATCTGCCGGCTTCCGACAAAAAGATTCAGGAAACAGAAGAAGAATTTCTGTTAAAAGGCCGGGGTAAGATACTTGTGATGGATGATGATGTATTGCTTAAAGAAATGGTCAAAGAGATGCTTGATTTACTTGGTTATGAATCGGAGTTCGCAAAAGATGGCGATGAAGCGATTGAGATGTACAAGGAAGCGATTGAATCAGAAAAACCTTTTGATGCCGCCATCTTGGATATTACAATTCCTGGCGGTATGGGAGGAAAGGAAACCATAAAAATACTACAGGAAATAAACCCCAAAGTTAAAGCCATTGTTTTCAGCGGTTACTCTGATGATGAAGTTCTTGCAAATTTTAGCAAATACGGCTTTAAGGGCATGATGCCAAAGCCTTTTGATGTCTATGACTTGGGGAAAGTGCTAAATGATGTATTAAAAGACAACAAAGAGGTTTGAAAAATGCCTGTCTTTGGGCAACTCATGGGACACAACAATATAGCAACCATATACCTTTTGGCTATTGATACGCATGGGAGTTGACCTGCGAGGTCTGGCGGTTAAGAATCAAACCAAGCACCTTTTCTTTGGGCAGCATTTGCAAAGCTTTGTTGACTTCGAACATGGGCGTTTTACCGGCCTGCACAACCAGTATAATCCAGTCTACCAGCGGTACAAAAGCCAGGGCATCGGCTCCTACAAGAAGAGGCGGAACATCAAAGAACACATAGCGCTCAGGATAGCGGCCCTTCATCTCTTTAGCAAGCTCCCGCATCCGCGGCGATGCTATAACTTCGCTGCTCTCGTGTATGGTTTTACCGCCTGAGATCACTGTCAGCTTTTCCACGCCTGGCCAAACTACAAGATCATAAACAGGTGTGCCATCAAGTAAATGGTTTATAAGCCCTACGTCGCTACGATAACCCATTGTCTTATGGATGCTCTGCTTCCTCAGATCACAATCCACCAGCATGGCTGTGTGTTCGTATTCCTTTGCGAATGTGAGAGCAAGATTTATGGCAGTGGTTGTTTTGCCTTCTCCGGGAAGGGCGCTGGTAATCATTATGGCACGTCCTCCCTGTTCCTGAGTTAGGCGCAGTATGCGGGTTCGAAGCAAATTATAGTACTCTACTTCCGGGCTGTTCGGAAACATGGCCACGCAACGGTTTTTTGAAATAATATCAGGATCAAGCCTTACGCTCTTGGACCGAGAATAGGTTGGAGACACCCAGCCGGCTCTCTTCTTGCTTTCGGGCAAATCGGTAAGATCAATTTTATCAGTCGAATCTGTTTCTTTTGATTCCTTATTTTTCGTTTTGTCAGAAAACATATTGGGTTTCATAGGGTACTCCTTTTAATTTTAATACCTTTGAGAAATGTTCATGTTTGCTTCTTATTCCAACTCTTCAAGCATCTTTTTCTTGTTTCTAAAACCTCATCTTCAGGTAACGCATTATACGAATCCACAAAACACCCAGATCCATAATCAGTAAATGAATGACCACCAGAGCCACCAAAACGCAGAGGATCAGAGCAACCAGCATAATTATGCGCTTTTTTCTATCCCGGGCTAAATCTTCCACTGTAACAATCTCCGGTATCTCTGCGAGAACGGGTATCTGAAAAGCCTTTGTTAAGTCATCGGAACGGCGGACTGATTGGTCGGAATACTCCCATATAGATGCCATACCCACTCCAGCACCAATTCCAAAAATAAGGCCGATAAGAAGAATAACCGGAATATTCGGCCTTACCGGTTTCTCAGGAAGTCCGGCAGGGCTGATCAGCGTAAAGCGTTCACCAAGTTGATCCTTTTCAAGTCCTGATGCCACTTTTGCTTCCATAAATTTTTTCATCAGATCATTATATTTAGCCTGCGTATTATTTCTTTCAGCCAGCAGATTATTATATCCTTCCTCCACACGGGGAGAAGCTTCAATTCTTTGATTAAAATTTTGTCTTTTTATTATCAAATCGTCAATCTGCCGTTTTGCAGATTCGATTTCTGATTGTATGCTGGCCAATTGTGAACTGAGAGTAATGTAAGCAGGAGTGTCTAATTGCCGAACCGCCGATAAATCACTTACAGTATTTTGACGCTTTTCAAGCTCTGCGATTTCCGCTTTTGTTTTGATTACATCAGGATACTCATCAGATACCCTGGTTTTTAAATTAACAAGCATTGCGCTTAGTTCTCTCAACCGGACCTGGTCACCCATTTGGGCATCCGATGGTATATTTGCCAGTTGAGCCTGTGTGGAGCTTTCCTTCTCCCGAAGGGTTCGGAGCTGGTCGTTAAACTGGTTTAAATCTTTATCAATACGGTCCAGTGTTATGAGATTGAACTGAAAAAGTTCGGGAAGGGCAATATTGTTTTTTTCCTTATAGGTGGCAATATTCTTTTCCAATTCAGCCAGATTTTTCTGGACTGACTTCATTTCATCCTCCAGGAATTTTGTCGTACTTGATGTCTGCTGCGCCTTTACCTTAATATTTTCTTCCAGATAAAGAGATGTAAGCATATTTGCAACCTGCTGGACTACTACCGGATTTTTCCCCTCATAAGAAATTGTAAAGGCAATTGTGGCCTCTGTCGGTCTTCCGGTCCTTTGATCGATGACATCGGCAGTTACGGTCTCAAACTTGATGTCTTCCTCACGCATGTTGTCTATGATCTCTTCAGTCGTCAATCTATCTCTTTTATCAGCATAAAGATTGAAGCGATTAATTACACTGAGAAGTCGCGGCGTGCTCATGATCCTCTGGGTAATGGTTTGCAGACGCTGTTCCGCAAGACTTGTCACAGTAGCCATAACATAGTCCCGGGAAATTTCCTGCTCTTCGATAAGAATCGTAGATGTGGAACGATAGACAGGATCTATGCTAAAACAGATTATCACGGCAATCAAAAAAACGGCAATTGTTGGAATAATAAGTCCCCATCGCCTTCTTTTAATAATTCCGATAAGCTCATTGACTGTTAATGTGGTCTGTGCTTCCATAAAGTTCCTTTCCAATTATGTTACAGGGTTCAGGGTTCAGGGTTCAAGGTTCAAGGTTCACGGTTCAGGGTTGATTGACTTGAATACATAGAATCCTTTTTTTCATAAGTCAAAACAGTTGTTTTCTATCACTCAAACCCCTGAATCCGCAAACCCTTAAATCCTTTTCCTTCGTCAACCGTGAACTGTGAACCCTGAACCTTTTTTCTTTTTCCAACCGTAAACTGTGAACTGTGAACTGTTTTTCTTTTCCAACCCTTCTTTTGCTATTCCAACAGAGAATGCTGAATATACAGTCGAATAGAGAAAAGGTGTCTATCAGCTTCTGTGTCCGCTGTATTATCGTTATATAGACTATATTTATATTTCGCTTCAACAGAGATATCTTTTGACACATTGTAACTAATGCGTGGATTAATATAGTAGCTTTCCTTATCTATGTTTTGTGTATAAAACTCAAGCTTATCTGTTTTATTGGCAAAATAACCGACGTGAAGATCCGCTGATAACTCATAGGTCATTTTATACCGGCTGTAAAGTTCCAGAGAATTACGTTCCATTGCAACACCATAAAAGCTTGACGGCCTGATCTCCCTTATGTAAGAAATATCACAGTAACCGCTTTCTCCATTGTATATCAGAGAGACCTTGCCAAGCCAACCCCATGCATCTTCCGTTTCTTTATAAGCTACCCTCTGATATAAAAACGGCGGCAATACCGGTTCCAATCGGTATGTTAAAATTTCAGATTCTGCATACCGCAAGCCTGCGTAAATACCGACGCTCCACAGCTCGTTTAAAGCTTGGGAGAGCCCCACAGTTCCCGAAGTAATATCCATTTGATTGTCGGAAAAATCGTAATTACTGTAGCCTATGCCAAGATACCCTTTAAGAGCCGGAACATATTTGTTGAAATCGTGCGTAAGCCCGGCATTAAATTCATGAGTCAGTGTATCGGAATACCCCTCCTTGTCAAATGTCTCCTTACTATATGCATAGGAAAGCGATAAGGCGTCTTGCTCGGTAAACTGATAATCAGTGGATAAAGCAGTATTAACTCTATCCCTGCGCAAATCCGAAGTGATAAGGCCGGTTGTTTCCAAATCCCGGTCCGGGCGGGAATCACTTAGATACCCGACATCTGCTGAAATGCCGAACCGTGGTGTAATATTATACCTAAGCTTTCCCTGGTATAATTGATCCGTAGCATTAAGATCCCGGTTGTCGGCATAACCGATAAGGTCGAGCCGGACCTTGATGTTGGCATTCGACCGCTCTGTTCGATTCACAAGCTCAAAAGCCGGAGAAAAAGTTGTAATAAAGTCGCTTTCAGGCTCATATGACGTGAAAAAAACATTGCTGTTATATTCTTCTAACGCAGTTACAGAAGGTATAATCTTAAATTCATCACTTCTAGCACCAGAAGAAATCATAATAAAAGAAAAAATAGTAACTATAAGAATAATGAGTTTTTTACTTGTCATGGGATACCAATCCGTTGATCAGGGTACAACAACTATATCACCCTTTTTCAGGCGAATATTCTGTTCCAGATTTTCACCTTTCACAATCTTGTCATATTCAAAAGGAAACATTTGTGTCTTACCATTTTCTTCACGAAAAATCTTTATTTTATTGTTTTTTGCAAAAACATTTAGCCCGCCTGCGGTTGAAAGCGCTTGCAGTACATTGATATTGGCATTTAGATTAAATCTGCCTGGAGCATTCACCCGTCCGATAACGTAAACAATCATGCTGTTGGCCTGTCTGACTTCAAGGGACAAAACTATATCCGGTACATAGCGGGCGAGTTTGCCTTCAATTTCCGCTTTAAGCTCTGCAACGGTATTTCCGGCAGCCTGTATGTTGCCAATCAATGGAAAGGAAATAAAACCGTCCGGCAAAACAGTTGGTACGCTTGTCAATGCCTCATCTTTCCATACCGAAATGCTCAAAACATCTCCAGGTCCGATTATATAACTCCCTGCTTCAGGCAAGATAGCTGCTTCCTCTGCTGCCCAGGATGATGAGTGAAGCATGATTGTAAATATGCCTGCCAACATAATTAAAACATACATTTTTTTCAACATGTATACAGTCTCCTTCTTTGAGTAACTCATGAGTTCAAGGTTCAACAAGGTTCAAGGTTCAAGGTTCAAGGTTCTGGGTTCAAAGTTCTGGGTTCAAAGTTCTGGGTTCACGGTTCAAAGTTCTGGGTTCAAAGTTCTGGGTTCACGGTTCAGGGTTCAAGGTTCACAGTTCGAGGTTCAAAGTTGATTGACTTGAATGCATAGAATACTTTTTTTCATAACTCAACACTCAAAACAGTTTTTTTCTTTTTCCAACCGTGAACTGTAAACTGTGAACTTTTTTTCTTTTTCCAACCGTGAACCGTGAACTTTTTCTTCTTTTTCTAACCGTGAACTTTTTTTTCTTTCCAACCGTGAACTGTGAACTTTTTTCTTTTTCTAACTGTGAACTTTTTTTCTTTCCAACCGTGAACTGTGAACTTTTTTCTTTTTCTAACCGTGAACTTTTTTTTCTTTCCAACCGTGAACTGTGAACTTTTTTCTTTTTCTAACTGTGAACTTTTTTTCTTTTCCAACTGTGAACTTTTCTTAACGCATCCCAGCCACTATCTTCTCCGCCTGCTCTCTGCCTTCAAATCCGGCTTCAGACGTCAAGGCCAACTGTAGATACTCTTTTGCTTTGTCCAAATTTTTGTTTTTATAATATGCCATACCCAAATGATAAGCAAACGTAGGATTACGGGAAATTTCCACCTGGGCTTTTTCAAGATATTCGATGGCCGGTTTCAACTCATTTCTCCGATAATGAATCCAGCCAAGAGTATCAAAAATCGCAGGATTATTTGGATTAAGAGTCTCAGCTTTTTTAGCCAGGACCAAAGCCCGATCAAGATCTTTTGCACCCTGCCCATGTTCCGCCAGTAAAAAGGCCAGGTCATTTGCTGCAACCCAAAGATTCGGCTGAACCTTCATTAATTGCTCATATTCTGCTTTCGCTTTATCCCAATTCTTTCTTGTAAGATAGCTGCTTATTAGCTTTAGATAGCCAAGGGGCAACTTGGGAGCCTGCTGTTTGATTTTTGCATATTCTTTTTCCGCCTGCTCGAAATCACCGGATGCCTGAAAGAAATCACCCATTTCCGCCCTAATCTCCAAATCTTTGGGATTGGCATCAAGAATTTTTCGATACTGTGTTTCTGCATCTTTAAATTGTTTTTGTGTTATAAAAAGACGCGCCATAGACCGAACTAAATCCCGTGATTGGGGCATAAGTTTTATGGCATTTTGAAGGGTATCAAAGGCCATATTGGTTTCCTTATTTAACATATGGGCCTCGGCAAGCCTAATATAGCCGGGAGCAAACTGAGGGCTTTCGTTTACAACTGTCCGAAAGGCTGAAACAGCCTGGAGTCCTTCTTTCTTCCTCAGATGAATGGCCCCCTTGATATAATTGGTATCACTGTTTTTGGGGCTTTCCTTTATTACTTCATCTACATATAATTTAGCCTTATCGATCTCATTTCGGCCAAGATAGATTCGAGCCAGTGTATTTTTTGTCTGGATAATATGCTGGTCAGCCGGATTATTATTCAGGGATAAACATTCCTGGAGCACCGCAATAGCCTGATCATAGTTCTTCATGCGCGTAAGCAAATCAACCAGGGCAAAACGTATTATAAAACTTTTTTCATTCTTACGGATACCCTCTTTCAACTCTTGCTCAGCCTCGGCCGGTTTGTTTTTTATTATATAAAATTTAGCCGCCTGAATCCATGATTTCTCTTCCTCCGGTTCGGCTGAAACCATGGCATTAAGGATTTCTTTCGCCTGTGACTCTTTGCCCGAGTTCCATAAAATATCTGCCAGAGTCAGACGGAACTTTATTTCTTTTGGCTCAATATCAATAATTATCCGGGCAATTCTTATCGCTTCATCCGTCTGTTTCCTTTTCAGGGCAAGGTTGATCAGGGGAAGGTAAAGAGGTACAGCCTTTTTATTAACCTCAATACCTTTCCGAAGTGTCTTTTCAGCGCTCTCCTCATCTCCCTTTATTTGATAGGCTAAACTTAATAGAAGGTAACCGTCTGGTTTGTTAATCTTGCTACCCACAACATCTAAGAGAAACTTGAGTGCATCGTCCGTATTTTTTTTAGCCAGCAAAACAGCCCCTTTAAGGATATTTGCATCTTCATTGTTCGCATCGCTCTTTAAAACCAAATCTGCTTTTGCTAAAGCCTCGTCCGTCTTACCCGTGCTAAGCAACAAACCGCCCAACTGAACATGGCTGTCCAGATTTCCAGGATCAAGCTCGACGGCCTTCGAAAAGTTTCCATAAGCAGCTCTTAGATCCCGATTCTTCATAGCAATCAGACCAAGCAGATGATAGGCATCGGCAAATTTAGGATCGATTTGAATAGCGTTTTTAAGCTCCAGCCTGGCCTTAACATAATCTCCTTTTTCATACAAAGCTTTGCCTTTATTAAAAAATTCCATCTTCCTCTCTTCCGGCCCGCTGCATGAAACCAGAAGCATGACTGCCAAAACCAGCGCTATTCCAGAGAAAACACTACGTCGAATAATAATCATCCATCCTCCTTTATTCTAAAAAAACTACTCAATCAAGTTATTAGGTTCACGGTTTAGGGTTCAGAGTTCAGAGTTCAGGGTTCACAGTTCAGGGTTCAGGGTTCTGGGTTCAGGGTTCAAGGTTCAAGGTTCTGGGTTCAAGGTTCAAGGTTCACAGTTCACAGTTCAGGGTTAAGAGTTCATGCTTTACGGTTATTTAACTTGAGCTCTTCATATTTCTTGAGATAGTTGATAAATCCACGAATGGCAGCTCGGGTTTGTCTAACCTGTTCGTAAACATCTTTAAATTCGTCGGAAGATATGTACTCCTCGTCCATAGCCATATATAGTTCGCTCTGAACTTCCGTACAAGACCGTTTAGCATATCTCAAGAACCGGATAAACTCCGCATTCGTCTCGGAATCAAACCTTTCAGCAATATTATGCATCGATGATCCGGCGGCATCTTGTATCTGCCTCTTCAGCCCATAGTCCGTCGCAAATCCCGGTTTCTTTGTCAGACGGTACACTTTTCGAGTCAACACACGTGCCAGTTGCCAAGCCTCAATGTCTTCAAACCGTTCAATTTTCATCGCTCTTCAACCTTAACCCGTGAATTTAGAACTTTATTTCTTCTTTTCCAACCTTGAACCTTGAACTGTGAACCTGGAACTTTATTTATTTTTCCAACCCTGAACCGTGAACCGTAAACTGTGAACTGTGAACCGTGAACTTGGAACTTAGAACTTTATTTCTTCTTTGCCAACCTTGAACTGTGAACCTGAAACTTTTTTTATTTTTCCAACCCTGAACCGTGAACTTAGAACTTAGAACTTTATTTCTTCTTTTCCAACCCTGAACCCTGAACTGTGAACCGTGAACTTAGAACTTTATTTCTTCTTTTCCAACCTTGAACTGTGAACCGTGAACCCTGAACCCTGAACCTTCAACTGTGAACCTGAAAACCCTCACATCAACCCCCGCACACCTATGATAGCCAAACCACCAAGCGTACTAACCGTAAGAGCATTAAATTCCCCCCTGAGTTCTGTGATTAATACTTCATAGCTAAACAAAATTACAATCAGTTTTACCACAAGCATACCCACAATATGGCTTTGTATGGAATCAATCGGAAGATTAGGAATAACAATGGCTATGAAGAGAACCAGAAAATCCATGGTAGTCACATGAAAACCTTTGCTCCTTCGGGAAAACTTGATTGTAAGAATAACAAAAAAAGCCATAACTGCCAGCCCAATGTGGTACCCCATCATTATTTCCGGTTTGATCCAATCTGCGATTCCTTCCTGACTAAGGTAGAGGATAAGAGGAATACTCAGGTAAAGAGCAGCGCGCAGGCCAAGTGACCAGGCATTTTTCCCAAATATCCGCATGACAATAATCAGCAATCCGAAACCAAGTGCAACATAGATCGCATATCCGGGAATCTCCCTGGGCAGAAAACAGGAAAACATAAAAATCAGCGGGATCAAGACCTTCGATATCTCAAAGGAAATACGGATCACAAGCTTCTTGTCTCTGATGTTTGCCAACCTTCCTTTAATGATGTGATCGATCAGGTGGTAACGCTTAACCCGGAATCCTTTTCTGTCTGCTATGGCAAATACACTGATAAATAAAGCTGAAAAGATCAGATAACCTGCAAAGCATTGATACGCAAAGTAATACCTGAAAAGAATAGCCGAAATAATCATCAAAGACTGGATCAGGTAGATAATTACAACCGCCTCGGTATGGAAAAAGCCGATACTAATCAGCCTGTGGTGGAAATGGTTCTTGTCCGGCAAAAAAGGAGATCGGCCCTGCTTCATCCTTTCTAACATCACAGTGAGAGTATCAAGAATCGGAAAACCCATAATAATCAGAGGCAAAACCGGATTCACAGAAACATTTTCCTGAGTAACCTTGATCGCCAGCACAATAGCCGAAAAACCCAGAAGCTGGCTTCCCGTATCTCCCATAAAAATGCTGGCCGGATAAGTATTATATCGCAAAAATCCGAATATAGCCCCCACAAAAGCCAGAGAAAGAAGTAAAACTGTATTATCCTGAATCAGATAGGCAAGAAAACCGATGCAAAAAAAACCGAGCAGAGAAATCCCCCCGGCTAAACCATCAAGACCGTCGGAAAGATTAATGGCATTTGTTACTCCGACAATCACAAGCAGAGTCAAAACAACTGCAAGCAAATCCGGCAATACAGTACCATAGGACAGCAATGTGCCGAGATTAGTGATCCTGATGCCGCCATAAAATAACATAATCAGGGCAGCTAAAACTTGTCCTAGAAATTTAAGCCTGTAATCCAGCCCCTTAAGGTCATCCACCAAGCCGAAAATAACCAGAATCGCTCCGCTCACAATATAGGCATAAATAAAATCATTTCTCGGAGCCCACATTAAAAGGGGAATTAATACACCAAGAGCAATAGCAAGGCCACCGATACGGGGTATTGGTATTGTATGGATCTTGCGCGAATCCGGCATATCAAGGGCATTTCCTCTCACTGCCAGTTTTCTTAAGATGGGAATCAGGACGATAGTAATGAATACAGATAAAAGTAAAGCAGATAAGTTTTTCATGCAAATATGGGTTAGGGGTTAGGGGTTCAGGGTTCAGAGTTCACGGTTCACGGTTCGGGGTTCGGGGTTCAGAGTTCAGGGTTCACGGTTCAGGGGTTCGGGGTTCAGGGTTCAAAGCTCGGGGTTCAAAGCTCCTATCCTGAAACCTGAACACTGATTTGAACTCTCTTTTCGAGAGAAAAAATCTATAACCCATAAAGATACAGACCTGCAATGGACTGAAAATGTTTATCTTTAGTGTATAGCTTTAAACCATTTTGAAATGCCACAGCCGCAATCCATATGTCATTTGTGGGGATTGGTTTTCCGATTTGTCTTAAGTTATAAAGTATTTGAGCATAGAATTCGGTAGTGTCCTCATCGACAAGATAAAGAACCACTCTGGGGCTGTCAAGAAATTGCTCAAGTTCTTTGCGGTTCTTTTTCTCCATTCCTCCAATTTTGAACCCTGACAACAGTTCTCCAATGCTGATCACAGAAAACCCGATTACGTCGATTTCTCTAAGGACTTCTACAACACTGTCATCCCCTTTGAGTGCAAGCGAGTATATATTAGTGTCAATCAGCAATTTTTTCATTGCCATAATTCCGGATCAATTTTTCTTTGTTTGTCAATATCTCCCTGAATCTTTTCATGCTCAGACTTCGACCATTTTCCAAAAAGATGGTCTAAATCGTTATACTGCTTTGAAAACTTTTTCTTCTTTTGTGTTCCAAGATTCTGACTAATCAGTTCAAGGATAAACTTGTTGACACTCTTGCCTTCACGCTGAGCAGCATACTTTAGCTTTTCAGAAATGGAAGAATCAATTCCTCTGATTGTAATTGCCTTCATAAGTATCTCCATTATGTGCTATCATATTAAAACATCTTAATGATGTCATAATATGATGTCATAGAATGCTTGTCAAGTTTTCTTATTTCCTTTAATCACTTCCCTTCCACATGCTGGTTATCTTTTAAGAACTTCAATAACTCTGTCATCATTTCCCGAACAAATTGATCCAGCCTTTTTTCTGCATCCTTAATATCTTCATTCGGCCCAATAATAGTTATCGGTCTGATAAAAAGATCATAGGTATTATCTTTTTTTATTGCATTAAGAGCCAAATGCAGGCGGTTTATGTTTTTATCATGACTTGTCTTATCTTTGGTCTGGAACCAGAAATATACCAACTCATGTGTCCCTAAACTTTCCATAACCATTTTTATTACCGATATATTACCAAAGTGCTCGACATTATATATGTCATGAGTTGTTGTTTCTATCACTTTCCATCCGGATGATGGCAGACAAACGGTAGGGCTGTGAAAAAAATTATCGGTTTTCATAAAAGCGCTTTTTATATAACCAATATAAAGCGAAACATTATCATTCTTATCATTTCTATAAAAGCCTGAAAAAGCCTCTTCAGCACCGGATTTTATTATAATCTCATTATCAATATAATCCGCTCTTCCTTGCCATTCTGAAAAATTCAGGGGGAAGCTTTGCATACCACCCGCGATAACAAAAGGAGGCATTGCTTTTGTATTCCAACTGAAAAATGTCAGTATCACCAATAAAATTGCAGATACAAGAAAACCGGCGTAACCGGTTTTCCTGGGAATTGCAGTATCATTTACTTCAGGTTTCTTTGATCGCACATCGGATTTTTCCGGAAATGCTTTTCGCATAATATAACCAATTAAAAAAAGAAATGCGAAAGCAACCATAAATATTGCCCAACCGGAGAAATCATGAAAAAATCCTTCCGCAACCTCAGCACCGTAATAAGTGGCAAGAATAGCTGTTATCCCTATTCTCAAACCGTTTGTAATAATTGCAATGGGTACAGTTAAAACAACAAAAAAGATCTTTTTCGAAAGAGCTTTTTCGAAAAAATATGAGTAAATCACACCAAGAGCAAGAAGGGGAAATACAAATCTCAAACCGCTGCACGCATCCACAACCTGTAATTGTGTAACTCCAAGGTCAATTACGTTCCCGCTCAAATAAACAGGTATGCCGAACAACTTCACCAACCAAACTCCCAGTTTTGATGAAACGTTTTTCAGAAAAACTCCAAAGGTTCTGTCAAGAATATCCGGTAACGGCACCATAAAAACAAGCATGCCCATCGGTACCAAAGCTTTTTTTATAAAATCAATCCCAAGACAAAACATCGCAAAGAATATTATCATAACCGGTATGGAAGGCATTGCCACGTTTCCGCTGGAACCTAAAATACCGTACATGGAAACAAGGAAGAAGAATAAAAGGGCAGGCAAAACAGGCCATGATGTTTTAAAATCAACCTTTTTTATTTCATTCCTGTTATCCCATAACAGATAAAGTGTAATAAAAGGAATCAACATGCCATATGAATAATCATCGTTTGTCATCCATATATTTACCATGCTGTTTATAGGAATCCAGTAAGCAAGAATAAAAAGGCCAAGCAAGATAGCAAGATAAAATCTGATATCTTTAAAAATATTTAATTTTATATTCATATTTAAAAATCCCGTTTTACTTTATGCAGCTTAAAATAAAAAGTGTTTAGTGACTAAGATATGCAACTGACAAAACTTTCTATAAACCCCAAGATCCTCAACATCCAAATAATTTTTACCATTCACTTCACTCCCCCTGACACCTGAAACCGTGAACTGTGAACCGTGGAACCCCGACACCTCATCCCGAAACCCGAAACCGTAAACCCTGAACCCTATCCTGACACCCGACACCTTAACCTGACACCTGACACACGAAACCCTGAAACCTCTCAGCAGGTGTCAGGTGTCGGGTGTCAGAGTTCAGGAAGATTTTCAGCAGTATTGGGCCAGCCATTAAGCATACGAATGCATTCCTTATAACGATCCCTAAATTCTAAATAAACCATTTCTGTGATGTAGTCTTTGAGTTTTGCCATAAACAGATGGTGAATGGTTTCAGCAGCTTCTCCTCTACTACGATTCACGCCTTCTATTTTGTTACGGATATGGCGATCATCGTTTTTTTCGGCAAGTTGTGCTGGAGCACTGTTTGAAGAGCGCCTGGCCTGGCTTCCCAACTCATATTTTTCTTCGACAGGCCACATGTGCGTCAAAACACAAACTTCAATATGCAACTGACACAACTTTCTATAAACCCCAAGATCCTCAACATCCAAATATTTTTTACCATTCACTTCACTTCCCCTGACACCTGAAACCCAAAACCGTGAACTGTGGAACCCTGACACCTGAACTCTGAACCCTGAACCCTGACACCCTGAACCCTGACACCCTGAACCCTGAACTCTGAACCCTGAACCCTGAACCCTAACACCCGACACCTTATCCTGACACCTGACACCTAACACCCGAAACCCGAAACCCCTGAACCCTGAAACCTTATCCTGACACCTGAAACCCGACACCTGACACCTGAAACCCGACACCCGAAACCTGACATCCCCCAATCACTGACACCTGAAACCTGAAACCTCATCCTACATCATATATTTCTATGCAATCGGTATTAACTTTAGCACCCATAAGGCTTTTTAGTTTGTTACGTATAACCCATTTCAACGGATGCTTGATATATTTATGCATCACGGGCGATACCGAACCTATCATCCAGCAATTCTTGGGGCATGTTTTAACCCTCTGTCGAATCATAGAAGCATGGTTGCTTTGCCAAAGTTCATCAAAATGATTTACTTTACCAATATTTCCAAAACTCTCAAACCAATATTTTTTTTCCATCCCGTTACATGGCAGTACTTCTCCATAAGGATCGATAAAAAAATTTTCGGTGCCGGCTTCACACGGAAGCAATCGTTTTTCACCACGGATATAATTAATCAGGCCCAGATTAAAAAAAGCCCGGAACCAGCTTTTGGGACTGTTTTCTTTAAGAAGGCGATTTATAAGTTCTGCAAAATTATCTATAACTTCATCCTTATTTGTAATTATATTGTCATCCTTGTGGAAATAAAATGAATTATGAAATGCAGCAGTAGCAAATTCCATCTTCAGTTGCTTGGCCAATTCATAAAGCCAAAGCATATCTTTGGAGTTGTTGTTTGAAACCGTAATCCCAAACCCTACATCTTTTCTTCCCATTGCACGCAAATCCAGCAAGGCTCGAAGCCCCCTGTCAAAACCTCCCTGCTTACCACGAAGTTCATCGTTTTTTTGCGATAATCCTTCAATGCTTATGCGAAAACCAAGCGAAGGATACTTTTCAGCAAGCTGAAGTAATTTATCAGTATACCAACCACTGGTAGACATACATACACGTTTGGATTTCTGCATAATAACATGTATGATCTCATCAATATCATCTCTTATTAAAGGCTCTCCGCCGGTAACATTTGTAATATTCACCTGTGGCATTTTCTCCAGTTGCTCAGGCTTTATCTCTTTTTCCCTGTCAGTCGGATTATCCCAGATATTACACATCTTACATCGCATAGGACAGCGATAAGTAACTATAATAGAAGCATCCATAATTGCCTTTTAGGTTTAAAATGGGTTAGATGGTTGTGATCGTTGTGATGGTTTAGATGGTTTAGATGGTTGTGATGGTTTAGGTGGTTGTGATGGTTATGATGGTTTAGGTGGTTGTGATGGTTTAGATGGTTATGATGGTTTGGTTCGTTTTGTTCGTTGAGAACGCAGGTAACGAAGTAAGCCATCGATGATTTTTATTGTTTTTAGAGCCTGGTCATAAATGTCAGTAAAAGCATCTTTCGTAATAAATTGTTGATCCTTTGCAATATACAAACAGTTTTGAGTTTCTGCACAGGACCTTCGAGAATACGTCAAAAAGCGAATGAATTCATTATTAGACTGGGCAGCCCAGCCTTCGGCTGTATTATTCATCACAGAAATAGCTGCCCCTGTTATTTGACCAGTGAGACGATAGTCTTTTTGAAAATCCCTATTTTCATTGATGGCTCTATAAACCATGTTGACTAACTTCCTGGCCTCCTGCCAACATTCCAGATCCTCAAAACGATTTATCGTAGGCATCGATCCCCCCCCAAACCTTCCTAACTATCAAACACTCCCAACCGTCCCAACGCTCCCAACGCTCCTAACGCTCCAAACCATCCCAACCATCTCAACGATCCTAACGCTCTCAACCATCCCAACGCTCCCAACGTTCCCAACGTTCCCAACGCTCCAAACCATCCCAACCATCTCAACGATCCTAACGCTCTCAACCATCCCAACGCTCCCAACGTTCCCAACGTTCCCAACGCTCCTAACACTCCCAACGCTCTCAACCCCTCAATACCGATAAATACAATTCCTCCATTTGATCCGTCACCCTATCCCAGGAATAATTTCGCCGAACATGTTCTATCGCAGCAGCCTTCTTTTCCTCCACTTTCTCCGGGTGTGCTATAAGGTCAGAAAGTACATGCCGCAGGTCTTCACTATCGCGATTCCGAAATGTGTGGCCATGGTCTTTGATAGCTTCAATGTTCTCCGGGATATCGCTCGACATGCAACAGTTGCCATAGTTCATGGCTTCCAAAAGCGCCACAGGAAGACCTTCCATAGTTGAAGGCAGACAAAATAAATAGGCATTGCTGAAAAGTTCTGCAAGCGGAGAACCGGTTAAAAAACCTGTAAAAATAATACGGGGATCTTCACTTGCAAGTTCTTTGATTTTTGATATGTAATTTTCGGAATGAGCCGCATCACCGGCAATTACAAGCTGCATATCGGTTTTGATTTTTTTAAATGCATCTATTAAATAATGCACCCCTTTTTCCTCAACAAGCCTTGCAGCAAAAAGGATATATTTATTCGGATTAATCCCCTGTTCAAGCAGCCATTTCGGGACAGTCTTTTCAACAGGAGCGACTCCGTTTGGTATATAAATTACATCTCTTCCAAACTTTTCCTCAAAGTATTTTTTTTGCACTTTGGAAACTACAGTGGTTTTTGTGGGAAAATATACTGCCGTGTAATCGGCAAATCTAAAAAAAGTACGTCCAACAATTCCCCATTTGTCCCTTTTCCACTCAAGCCCATGAGTTTGCACAACAGTTGGAATACCTTTAATACGCGGAAAAATGGAAAACAGCGAAGGACCTACCGCATGCACATGAACAAGATCGACATTCCCGGATCGCATAACATCAAAAGTGGCATTAAAACATATTGACATCTTGTGAAGCGATTTGGTGTTCAAAGATGCAACAGTCTTTATCTTCATACCTTTATAAACACCATCAGCAGTTCCATAATCCCGGCTGGAATAAACGGTCACATCATGCCCCCTGTCCGCCATCCTGGAACCAAGCTGTTCGGTAACGCTTTCAATTCCTCCGCCAATGGGGATGCCTTTTACTGCTATATAAGAGATGCGCATATCAGCTTGTTTCGCCCCATTCTGTTTTGCAAATATTGCGAAGCCACCTAACGCTGTCTTTCATATCTTCACGGTCTTTCCATATCCCAATGAATGGTTCATTAACAAGATCTGATCGTTTCGATTTTTTCATGTTCCATTTGTTGCCTCATTTATTTAATGTCCGGATCTCATTTGGTGCTGAGGCTTAATAGCGAGGCTGAAACCCAACTCTGCAAGCATCCGATTGAGTGTACGGAGTTCCGGGTTTCCTCGTTTTGAGAGCAACCTATAAAGACTAACACGATTCAATGCAGCTTTTTCGGCAAGTTCTGATATTCCGCCACGGGCTGCGATTACATCCCGTAAAGCAAGAAGAAACACTTCCTGGTTAGGATCCACAAGCGCTGCGTTAAGATACTCCGCTGCTTCTTCCGGATTCTTGAGCGCCTCCATCAATTCGTCATCATAGTTGCTGGTCCGTTTCACGATTCCTCCATATATTCTTTCCAATAAAGCCTGGCTCTTTCAATATCCTTATCTGACAGGATTTACATGATTAACAGGATGATTAATCAGACCGCTCCGGAAGAGCGGCCTGAAACACGCAGCCGCTTCGCGGAGGCTTCAATTTCGATGACCATCGCTTTTCGATAGACGCTTTCCAAAAATCCAAATCCCAAGTTGTTATAGACTTGGTAAGCGCAGCCGATTACTTTGTGGGTTACGTCTTCTTTCTCCACCGGATTACCCTCATCGCCACAAGCGATGGTTTATTGCCTGACCGGCTTCCGGCCGGTCGGCAACATCCTGTCCATCCTGTTAATCCTGTCTAAAAACCTTGGTTAATAAATGCCTTGCGTCAATAACCTGTTGCTGAGCTACGGAAAAAATACAATATTCAGATTGGAGACCCGGTTGATCTTATGCTTTCCGCCAAAGGAATTTTAATGAAGCCGGTTTTAAAACCCCATACCAAGGCATCCCTATCTGAAAAATTATTCGGCATTTTTTCAATGCATAAAAAAATACAGGATGATTTGTCCAAAGAGGGTGATAAACAAAATATTCTTTATAGTTACGACAAAGATTTCGACAAATTCAGAATTGTAAGAAAAGAGCCATGAACCCAGCTGTTCGGTAACGCTTTCAATTCCTCCGCCGATGGGGATGCCTTTAACGGCATGTAAGAAATGCGCATTTTATTTATCACTAGCAATCTTTTCGTATTTCATTCTTCATAAGCTATAAATATCATACAAATAGCTATTATTACAGGGAGGGACCACCTCTCTTGATTGGTTTTTCAAGAACAATGCACGCTTGGTTCATTAATCCTTTTATTTTTGTCACGGTAATAATCTTATCATATAGCCTACCCATTTTACTTATGATCGGAAACTGGAGATATCCTTGAATAAAGGAGTAACAGTTGGTCTCAACCGACCTAAAGCCACACATTTCATAGGTTTCAATAAAGCTGGATATATCCTTATAGTTATACTGTGTTTCCCACCCGTCGCCCCCTCTTATCAGTCTATGGAACCACAGGGGCGTATACTTCGATATCATCATCTCCGGAGCTTTTGGATTTGGTAAAGTTGTTATAAAACGCCCGCCAGGTTTAAGTACCCTGTATATCTCTCGTGCAGCCATTTCAAGATTTGAGACATGCTCAAAAACAAAATTAGCTACTACTAAAATATAGCGATCTTCTGCAACAAAAGGCATAGATTCAACCGAAGAGTGCCAGCAGTTCTTCACTTTTGAATGATTAATTGAGCAATTTTCAATATCGATACGATCGCAGAAGTATTCAATTTTTTCTTGATCTATTTGATTTTCTATAACGACACTGCGACCAGCGCCTACATTGAGCATTAGTGGTGTTGTGGTGACACAATTTTTTTGTTCTTTGAGAAAATAAATGCACTGTGTTATCAAGTATCTTTCGGCAGGAGTTTGCATGAATCGGGTTCTCCCTTACGGTCGGTTACCTGGGTAATTGAGTTGCAAAAATCTGGCCTTCATCAAACAAAAGGCAGAAAATTATTATTTGTTTCAGCAGAAGACTATTACTGACAATCAAACAATTTTAAATCTTTTACTATTGAAGAAAAGTCAAACCCACCAATGCTATTTTTGTACCTTTTGCTTCATCTCCCACAGCAATCTTGATGTTACGGATTTTAGCATCAGGGTATGGATTGAGTTGTTATCAGCCAAATCCACTATTTCAATATCGCACAGCAGGCCTCTTACAAGGAAAATACTCTAAAAAGCAGGTGCTTGTTTAACAACAAACTCATTTGGTTATGATTCTTATCTGCCAACTGCCCTTCCAGCCTCACTTTCTTTTCTCCGGTCGATACAAAGCTGAAATAATTCATCCATTGAAGCAAGATGCTTATCTAAAGCATGAACCTCGTCAACTTTTTCTCTTGCTAACTGCCCCATTTTCTGGGCTTGTTGGGGATTATTCAAAAGCATATCCAGTTTAGCAGCAAGATCTGCGGTATCACCTGCCTTGAAACGATAGCCTGTCACTCCGTCATCAACCATTTCGCACAAGCTGCCCAAATCTGAAACCACTGCCGGACGCGCATGCGACATGCCTTCCAGAACAGTATTAGGCTGGTTTTCATACCAGACCGACGGAACCACAAAACAGAAGGCGCGGTCATAGAACATAGTTATCTGCTCAGCATTTTGAAATCCATAGAATGTGATCCTGCCCCGCAAATCATCGGGAATGCTTTCTTTTAATTGCTTGGCATAAGCAGTTGTATCATCCCCGACTATAGAGAGCCAGGCTTGATTATTTTTGAGCAACCTAAAAGCAGCAAGCAGCGTTTCAACTCCCTTTTCATGGCTGAGGCGACCGACAAAGAGTATTTCCTGCGTGGCTGGCAGCGATGTGCAGGCCGGAACCTTGACCATAGTCGGGATGTGCACGACTTTCTTCGGATCGAACCCGCCCTGAATCAACTTTTTACGGGTAAAGGCCGAAGGAGTAATAAAGAAATCAATATGATCATAAAGCCTGCGCACGCGTGACAACCACATACCGGCTACTTTGATACACGCTGCGGCTTTAGAGCGCTGATATCCGCCACATCCATTGCGGATTGCCCTGGCAAGCCCATGTTCCAGGCAATCTTCACAAACGTGTCCATCACGATAGAGCAAATAATTGGCACATATTTTATTGAAATCTGACAAACGCCAGATAATGGGGACGTTATGTTTTCGACAGGCATCAATAATACTGTCACTGAAAAAAACAGCATTAAGACAAAGAACGATATCGGGTCGTTCATTAATTATCAGGCGCTCAAGTTTGCGCTTAGCCTCAAAATAGTAGATTGAATTACAAGCATAAACAATCTTATTGAATAATGACATTTTATAATCGCTAAAATAAACATCGTTATCTCCTGCGGGTGGCGACACAAAATACCGGCTGTAAGGAGTTTCGCGGTTCTGTTTGAAGGCCACGCAAAAAGGTATAAACTGATGATTAGCCATGCTTTCCATGAGGGAAAACATGTATTTTTCAGGGCCGCCGGTAACGAAATAGTTTCTGTTTACGGTTAGTATCTTCATGTATCTCTACTGGCTATATATATTTTTGAATCAAACAGATTGATTGAGACACTAATTTTTCCCAAGCGGAGTGTCGTTACTAACCTTCTGAGCATCCAACATCACGGAGTTCACTTGCGGCTGTAAGCCATCCAGGTGAAACGATTGGTTATAAAAGTTATGCCCTATTCGTCGATATCGATTATATTTTCGAGCGGTGTAGTTTGTTTGGCCAATTTCTTCTTTTCGGCTTTATGCAGTCGCTCAATCTTTTTTAAGTCCTCAGATGGAGGAAGGGATTCAGGTCTTATGCCACGCTTGACAAGAACACCGCGGACATCAGTATTGTTTTTAACATGTTCATCGGTAATGTTGGATTCAGTATCGAGATCATCCCTTTTGATATTGAAATTCGTAATTTCATTGGCAAAATCTTTTGCCTTTATGGTTATGGTCGGCAAGAAGTCTGCTAAGGGTCGCCCTTTAGGGACCTTGAGTCTATTTTTCATGTCCTGCGTTGTTTTACCACCAAATAGCGCATGGTCACCTTTACTGCGGATGCGCGCAAAACTTTGCGATTCACCCAGACGTTCGAAGATGACACCTGATAGCTCTTTTTCAGAGATGGTCAACTTTTTACGGGCACTCAGTCGTTCAATTTCCGCCAAACGCTTTTCTATAATTTCTTGCTTGCGTGTCTGCACAGCAAAATATGTCTGTGCAAATGCGATTTCATCTTTTGAGGGGTCTCCATTTTGAGCTATAAGATAACAGGCATAGCGGTCGAGAGCTATGTCTTCAATAGAGCGTTTAGCCCCAGATCCGACCGGTACCATTTTCCTGACATCAAGAAAATGGTCTGGGACTTTATAACCTGCCGTTTTACAAGAAACTTTTGCCTTGTCAGTAACTTTGACAAAGTTTTCCCATTTTGCATAGCCAAGCAACGGCTGAAGGTCTCTAGCGAGCCAAAACTCGGCGCCGGTATCTGTTTCTTTTTGTACGATCTCCTCAAAATTGGTATGAAGCCTCGCGATCACATCCTTTTTCATAAGGCAGGCTCTCCTTTATTATTTAAAATTGAAAAATTTTATATAGCAAAGCAAGCACGTATTTCTATAACAAAAGATTATAACAAGAAGCCTTCCCGAAAAATGCCCAAAATTCTCCATCGTATCCAGTATGAAGTTGAACTCGCTTAAACGCCCCTGATGGTTCAGTGACTTAGCTTCGTATCTATATTCTGGTGTATTATTGTTTTGGCTAAAATTGACGCAGAAAGGAACGAACTCGTGATTAGCCATGCTTTCCATGAGGGAAAACATGTATTTTTCAGGGCCACCGGTGATGAAATAGTTTCTGTTTACAGTTAATATTTTCAATGCGTTAAGTGGTGATATTGTTGTTCATTTGTTTTTATCGATCGTTGTAAAGTGCTTTATAATTCTGGCGGGATTCCCTGCTACGATCACACTTTTAGGAACATCTTTTGTAACTACAGCGCCTGCTGATATTATTGAGTTTTCGCCAACTCTCACATTTCTTAATATTATGGCATAAGTTCCTACGAATACATTATTTTCCAAGGTTACTGCCCCCCCGACCATCATCCTCAGAAAATGCTGTATGTCTATATACAGAGTGGTCATGGCATAATACTGTCGCACCATAAGTTATATAGACGTTATTTCCAATGACAATACTATTTCTGTATGTGGTATCAATTTTAGCTTTGTGGCTGATAAAAACATTTTGGCCAATTTGCACCCCAAGCATTCGATAGCGCCAGACAACTATTCTCCGGACTATCTTGCCAATAGCTATTTTGATTTTATTTATGTTCATAAAAGCTTTTAAATGTCTTAGTGTCCTGATTAGCGATCTTCCCCAACACAATCTGCAAGTAATGCTCCGCCAGAGCTTTGCAATGCTTTTATCGATAGTATATTCCTGATTAAATAATGTGCGACATTACCTGCTCTTTCTCCGAGGCTATCGTCTTTAAGCATCTGAATGATCGCACCGGATAGCTTATCCGGGTCCTCTGGCAGAACCAGAATCCCGGTTATGCCATCATGTACCACTTCGGCATTTCCACCAACATCTGTTGCAACCATCGGCTTGCCATGGGCCATCAATTCAAGCAAGGTCATCGGCAAACCCTCCCATCTTGATGAATTCACATAAAGATCGCATGCAGCATAAACTTCATGGAACTCACTAATGGAGCCGGGGAGTTTGATTATTGCCTGAAGCCCTACGGATACAACCAATTCATTGAGTCGATCTTTTACCTCACCATCTCCCCCGATAATGCGACTGTGAATAAATGGTTAGCTTTTTTCAAGACATCGAGTCGCTACAATCTAATATCCCAATACTTCACAATAAATATTTTCTAACGCATCAACCATTTTTCGTAAATTAAATTCCTTGTAGACCTTATCCTTACCCCTTACCCCCATTCTGCGCCTTAAAGTGTCATCACCTAGCAGTCTTACAATTCTCTGGGCAACCCCATATTCGTCACCAATATCTGTCAGAAAACCGGTAAGCCCATCATCCAGAACTTCTCTTGTCCCTTCGCAGTCCGTTGCAACTACAGGAACGCCAGAGGCGAGCATCTCAATGACAGCATTGGGGAGCCCTTCCCTGTCAGACGTCAGCACCCCTATATCCGTTATCTGCAGTAGCTCCTCAACATCTTTACGAAAACCCAGAAAAAACACATTGCGGTTCAATGCCCGATCAATTACTTCAAGTTCCATTTCCTCCCTTAAAGTGCCGTCTCCTACGATCAAAAAAGCAGTATTGGGTTTATCTTTGAGAACAATAGTGGCAGCTTTTATCAGCATCATTGGGTTTTTTACCGGTTCCAATCTAGTAACCATAGAAACTATACTGTCAAATCTTTGCAGGTTCAGGCTGATTTTCTTCATCTCCCGATCTATGCGATTATTAAATCTCATCAAATCAATTCCATTATAAATCACTCTCATCTTGAGGGGCGAGTACTTTCCATACACCCGTTTGCCGGCCTCAGAGTTGGCAATAATTACATCTGAAAGCGCAAAGCTGGGTTTTAATAGCAATTTTTCATATAAGGTCGGCTGTTTTGTCCCCCTGACAAATGAATTTACAATAGGCAAACATGATAATTTCGACGAAAACGGCCCATACACACCGGCGACCGGCATGTATGAATGAACAAGGTCGATGTGATTTTGCCGAATAAAAAGCAATAGATTCCATATAACAAACGGATCCCATCGCCATTTTCGTTCTATAAAATAAATCGGGATATTCAGTTCATTAACATCATCTATGAAACCGGGAGATTTTCTAAAGTAAGCCATACAGGGGTTATACTTTTCTTTGTTAATTCCTTTCAGAAGCTCTACCAATTGCCTTTCGGCACCACCGAACTCCATTTTATCTATTAAATAAAGGATGTTGATTTTATTGCTATTCATGAATGCCTTAGTTACTCTGAAGAATTATCTATGTTATGGCCAGATAAAACAATCGCGGCATTTGAGTATATAATAGAAAAATAGACATATTCATAAATCAAACCCCCGGCAAAGTAACCGCTTATCATAAAAGGCAATATAGAGACGATGCAAATAATTCCCATGTCCCTTGTATATACATCACCTATATGGGGTTTTGCGCGTATATCTTTGAACGATGCTAACAGAGGATAAATAAATATAGCAATAAATGGCATAAAACCGATGAGCCCATAATCAGAGAGAGCCGTTACATACATATTGTGCGCATCAAATTTTTTCAAATGTTGCTTTGGAAAGGACTTCCAAAAATTTTCATAGTATCCTCTGTAGCCTGTTCCTATCAAGGGGCTTTTTTTAAATAGAACCCAACCGGCATAAGCCATATTCTTTTTCGAGATAAAATCTTTGTTAAGCGCTTTTTCTGCGAATCTATCTGTAATCATCGCGTACCCTGAAACCATCAGACTAATTAAAACAAATATTGCTCCAACCACCAGTACCTTTTTAAATTTCTTTTGCAATAGGTAGTATAGGAAAAATGCGAGAACCATCGTGACAATACCTTTTCTGGATACGGTAGATATGACTCCGGCCACAACGCTGGCAGCGATAATTAGACCAATCATTTTCGGAAACATTCGTTTTTCTATTGCATATAGAATACAAGGAATTGAAAGAACCAGAAATATGGCCAGGGCATTCGGATTATTTAAAGTGCCGACAGCTCGAGCTGCCCCCAGATCAGTTGTCATTACGCCAACACCCGATAAAATCTGATAAATACTCACTAAAGATAGTAAGAAAGAAGCAATTATAAAATGCCTTATGTAACTGTAAACATTTTGCTTTTCTTCAAATATGTTCAGTGCGAACATTGAAATACACAGGGGAACTATAACGGAACGAAACAATTCCCTCATAGTTTTCATGTCATAAGAATATGTTGACCAATATACTGATGCGATAGCAACCATCCCATAAAAGGCAATAAAGAAAATCCAGGCATTAAATAATTTGAAATGCCGCTTTATTAGAAGAACGTAAGGAACAAAGGCTATGATTAACGTAAAAAACAAAAACCATTCATAATGAATACCGAGGGTTTCAAATTTGGGTAATAATTTACTCACAAGTGGTGTATAGCATACAATAATAATGTACAGATATAATATAATTGAAGTCATGACACTCTACTCAAATGATAGTTTAATGTTGGATTTATGCAATTCAATCAACTGCGATATATTCATATTCAGTTTCGGGATCTCTATTTCTTTATTTGCTGATTTCAAGGACTTTATTACCTGCTTGATATCCATCAATATCATTGATTTCAACACAGGGAATGCGTTTTCGTAGACTGTTCTGTCCCCATCATCAAAACAAATATGACAGCAGCTATTAAGCTTTTTATCACCATAATAATAATGCTCAATGTCCTGTACTGATATGAAACTATAGAACTTTGAAATTGCCTCCAATGTTTCTCGGAACCAAAAAATAGATGGTACAATAAGGAACAGCATGATCAAATTTACAGGTTTAAACGCGCTGAGAGGATGTATCATGGCTATTACCCGCAGTAAAAATTATTTACTCTTATTAGCGACCATTCAATCCAGAGTTCTTGCGGCCAAGTATGCCCTTCATGAAAACATAGGTTTCCTTTCTCAAGAAGTTCAAAATAGCCATTTGCTTTGTATAGGGCAGCATCAATATACCCATACGACATTTCTACGACAACAAAATTTCCGCTCTCTGTAAAGAGGATATCGTAAGCCATTGAATCAAAAGAGAACCTCTTGTTCATTTGCAAACAATACCTTAAAGGGGCTTCAGGAATGTCGTGTTTATAATCAATAAGGCCACTTCCACTTGCCCTGAAATCGTTGGGTCGATTCTTGCGCCAGAAGGCATAGGCAAATCGATCACCAATAACCGTAATCCTTAAATCAGCAGAATTCCCTGATACGAATTCTTGCCAATACGAAACAGCAAACCGTTCACTGCCAGAGATAACCTGCCATATTTTTTTCCAAGCCCAAAGATTTGTTATGTTTCGAAAAAATGTTTTATAAATTGAATTCAATTTCGCTCGGCTTTCATCCCACAATTGCTGACAGAAAATGTTGGCGACAATTCCGTTCAACTTCCTTCTATTTTTTACAATATAAACATTTTCGCTGCTAGAGCCAAAGGATTCCTTAAGCACAGCAGGCAGTTCCATTTGGTCAATTAATTCCTTTGCATTTTTGTAGTCAAAAGTGACTATAGTCTTTGGAGACGGAATCGCATGATATTTAAAAATATAGCTTTGGGCAATTTTGCTTTCAAAATGCCAGATTGAGTCGAAATTTGGTATAACGAGCTTACCCATATGTTTTTCAATAAAGTAGATTTTTTCTTTTAAGTAACTGGCTGATACAGCGCCCAAATAAGCTGGTTTCCATATAACAACATCAAACTGTTCTACGGTTTTGATCCAATCATTATGATCTATGTCAATAATACTATAATTTACTATTTGGCCCTGGTCTATTCTCTTATCGAACGCCTGTGCAAGCTTATCATGCCACATAGAGCCGTTTTTACCTATTGCAATCTTAATTTCATGTAGCTTCATAGTAACAGCCCTTTCGACTGGAGAGTAGGTTGTATTTCGATTTAATTGTTTTCGAATTAAGTTGCTTCAAGATCTCGCCCCAGAGCAGGAGAATTCATAAATATTACATCTGGCCATTTTTTTATAACACCTTGAAGAAGATATGACAATTGCTCAAGGCCATATTCTCTGTTAGCTCTGTTAATAGATCCTATATAGTTGAAACGATGAGTGTTTATTATAGCCGGCTGATGGTTCCAGAAGGCGAACTGGATTTTCTTCATAGCCTTCTTAACCCAATTAATCCCTGGAGATAAGCAAGGTTCAAAGGCAACATTTCTGACCAGGTAAACCATATTATGAATATTCTTTTCACCTGAAAAATGGAACCTTGTATGGGGTTTCACGTCTATCTCCCCTGAACCCATTTTTTGCCTGGCAGCACCCTGAATATAGCGAATTCCCAATTTTGCCCAAATCATCTCTGCTTCGTCCGACCAATAATGGTTAGGTGGAACCGTGCTCAATGGTGGAAACCCGAAAGTCTCTATGAATAGTCTGTAACCATCCTCAATAAGAGTTTTCAAGTCCACCTGGAAATGAAGCAGTTCTTTATTCTCCACATACAGTGGTGTAAAAAAACTCTGGTTTTCTTTTGAAGATGATAGGGGAACGCCACACATCCGCATTTCAAAGGTTACGCGTGCTTCTTCCGACCCCCTGCGCAACGCCTCTAACCATCTCCACCAGCAAATATGTTCGCGAGCATGCAGCTGCGGCAAATATGTGCGCTGATTTATCCCTTGCACCCATAATGCCGGTAAATCCTTTCTTAACGGGTCATCCTTTATAGATTCAACGACTGGTATATAATGATAACTTTTGAAGTCCGACATTCTAATTCGTTCAAAGTCAGGATTTGCAAGTATCGTGTTAGCAGTCAGACAAGCAGGATTTCCGTGGCCATCGCGAAAGGAATGCAGAGTGTCCAACATGGCTGCTAAATCATCTGATGTTTCAAGAGCGTCAAAATTGAGCGGCGATAGTCCCATTGGCCAGCCCAACTCACAAAGCCGGTCATAGTTTCCCTTTGAACTCGACCTAATAGACCCCCAGTCATCACTCTCAAGCACAAGAATCCTCTCACTGATTTTGTGTGCCTTAACAGCCGTCTTTGATAGATCCGAAAAAAACCGATATGTTGAGAGGATAGTCAAACGTGCCTCACAATTTCTTACTTTCCATCATCTCAAATATCAACTCCATTACTTCTCTGTTAGATTCACAGGATAATATGTTATGAATCCCGAGTAATGAGCGTTGGGAGTAAAGAAGTCGGGTAATCGTACCTGTTCGGTTGAGCCATCTGACGATGCGGTTATGACCCAAAGTTTTATTAATGTAATAATAGTGATGTTCTTTACAGAATTTTTCCCACTGAGATTTTACAAAACCTTGCTCAATAATACTCTTTGACCGTAGACGGATCGTATTTAAAAATTCTTTTTCTTCTTCTTCCGGGAGCCGGCTAATCCCTATCGCCCCTCTAGACTGCTGAAAGGGCAGAATAGAAAATCTTGTTTTCCCGTTTTTCTCTATTTCTAAATTAACTAAAAAGCCCACATACCATGATGCTGCTTGGTTCGGGTAATCAAACAGCAAGTTGCCTTGTCCATAGACAATAAAGCCTCCAAGATACTCTTCATAGCAGCCCGCGCAGTGTGAATGCTGGCAAACTACTGCATTCGCACCCATCTCTATAAGAAAGCGACAGGTATCCATCAAGCGCGGGCTCGGCAATGGATAGTTTTCAGCCCCCCCATGCAGCAAGACAATAAGATGATCCCATTTATTAATATTCTGTTTGATGTTCCGCACATAATCGATCAGGTCTAGCGGATTTACTCCCCAACAATCAGTGCCAGCAATAGAAAACTCATGTTCTGCAAGTGCTAAGAATCCTATTTTGACCCCTTTTTTATTAATGACATGGATTCGTCGTGCAGCTTCGAGATTCACGCCAGCACCAATTGTCTGAATTCCAGAGTGGTTACACACTTCTATGGTACTTCGCAATCCGACCTCGCAGTGATCCAGTGCATGATTGTTGGCAAGATTGACTGCATCAATGGACGCGGCTTTAAGTGCATTAATACTCCGAGTCGAAGCCTTCAGCACCGGTCCGTCCTTGACAATAGGCGAATCACCATCGAATAATGGACATTCTAAATTCAACACAACACAATCTGCCTTTGAGAACTCTAATAGAAAAGATCCGAATAACCCAGTGGCGTCCCCCTCCTCAAATAATCTGAGAGAATCTCCTGCCGGACATACATCACCACCAATGATAATTTTTACTTTATCTGACTCGATCTGGTTCATTTAGGAAAGCTTCCACACGCAAAAACATACGAACCCGCCTTTGGCGTCACTCTACACATGATGGCAATCATGATATTGAATTTCCCATTTAACAATCCTTGAATAATAGGTCAGTACTTCCCACCAAGGGTTTCCTACCCGATTTTGAGGGCATGTGCCAATTAAATAAACGTTCAATATTAGTTATCGAGGGGCCCACCAGCCGTTTTATGCTATCGATAACTTCTTACGGGTTTCCTCTAATGCTATAACCGCCTGCAAACAAAAACAAGATCCTGCGCAAGATTGGGAAATATTTTTAATTCCAGAGCGGCGTTTTCAATAGGACGAAGTAATGACTGAGGAAGAATCAAACGGAGTTCCGTTGCCGGCATAAAACCGATTGGGTAAACTTTTTCGACCTTCAGGCCAGCCAACTTCAACAGTTCATCAACCTCATTATTGGGCATTCCATTGTATCCATCACGGCCGAAAAACCGACCAATGCGATTCAAAAGGCTGCCATCGTTTTTATGGTTATTAAAAACAAGATATCCATCTGTAGTTAAGTGTTTCATTAAAACGTTTATAACTTCAAATCGCAACTTATATTCCGCATTCGGGAAAAAACGAAAAGCTGTGATAAGGTCAAATTGATGATCACCCAGAACATCATTACGTGTAAGATCTGCTTCAATAATAGTCGCTCGCTTAACTTTCTTTTTCGCAACGTCCAACATAGATGGTGATATATCGACTCCATAGGACGAAGCCATCCTATCCTCAAGATAGGCGATAATCCTACCTGTTCCACATGCAAAGTCAAGGTGACGGAAGAGTCGTGCCACCATGAAGCGGCGTAAGATATCATCAAGAACTTTTCGCTCCAATTCCCATACTAACGAACGATGAGGGTTCTTTTGGAATTCATTATCATATGAAACTCCTTTGTCATGTCTCTTGTGTGAATCTCGATAATTTGCATACATCTGGAACACCTCTATTGAAGTTTAAATGACTTTATAAATCGAAAGAAACGGGAGTTTGCTGGTACCAACGACATTCTTTGTAATGGATTTAATGATGATCGCCTTTGGGCCATTTTCAGTCTAAAGAACCTTTCCATGTACGATCGAAACTGGTCTTCATTGATGGCTTCTTTCGAGGCTTCTGAATAACTTCGGAGAAAAATTTGCGCCCAAGGCGCCTCATGCAAGGCACCTATATATCGGTATATTGGGCGGTAAAATAACGTATTGATGAACCATGCAATATCAAAGAATCGCGTTCCCCAAGTTGCCTCACCACCATGTACTGAGGTCATCTGCCAATCTATTACAGCGATTGTGTCATATTGGCCCATAAAAAGAACGTTTTCCACATTAAAATCACCATGAATAAATACCTGCGAATCACCGGGAGCCTGAAACTCGTCAGGAAGTGGTTTTCGCATCTCGTCGGGTAGTATCAAATTGCTATGAATCTCTGCTAATACTTTTCCAATACGAGATACCAACTCCATAGTGGGCGAAAAGGCTAATATGTCCTTCATCATTTGAAGTCCACGGAGCCTTTCGAAAATTACTATTCCCGAAACCTCATCATAATCAATCACCTTTGGTGTGCAAAAAAGGCCTGTATTTTTGGCAATCTTGTAGCCTTGCCGTGCTTTTTCGACCTCAATACGCAATAGCGACGGCTCATCTTTCTTTTTTACTGTATTTTCATATAATTCTACAGTACGCATTTATTTATTATACCGTTCAGCAGTCATCAAACCTTAATCCGTCCTTTCATGGCACTTGGCCGTTTAATTTCACATATAGCCTGCGAGCACTTTCTGAAAGCAACTGCCAATCAGTCCTCCTTTGGCAACATAATTCCGTAAATCCGGTTCCTGTTTTTCGGCAATACAGCAATACAAGGATTAAACTGCTGATGATGTATGAAATGCTCATTGATATAGCTGCACCAAAAAGCCCCATAATCGGCAAAAGCCACCACATCAAAAACAGGTTTACTGCAACTCCTATTGCCGTTGCGGTTGACGAAACCCCAGGGCGATTGGTCATTAGGAAATAGTACTCTATCATCTTGCAAGCGGACCGAAAGAAAAATCCGACTGTGACAATCTGTAAAATCGGCACCATAGGTTCAAACGCTCGAGAAAAAAGAAGAATGATAATCGGCTTCGCAAACAATACCAGTATCAAAAGGGCGGAACCAGTAATCAAACCAACCATACGGCAGGCCTGTGCTGTCAATTCGGGTTTTCCTCGAAGGTCGGCTGCTATGCGCGGCATCATAATATCGCCGAGAGAATCCGGAATAAGCATGATGTAGCTCGTTATACCGACAGCCAAAGAAAACAGGCCAATGTCCGCCTGGCTTGCAAAAAATGCCAAAATTATATTACCAATCTGAAAGTTTACTTTGTTGCTGATTTTCCCCACATAGTATCGACCACCATAACTAAACATATCGATAACCCCTTGCCATGTGGGGCGAGCAAGTTTTAATCCATATTTAATGCGCAGGACCATGAGCACCACTACGATAGTGACTGCCTGATTAACACTAAGAGCCATAATAACACCGGCAACCCCCAACCGAAGAAACCATAGAAATACGATATTAAGAATTAAACCGAGGAAAGAACTTCCGGCCCCTATCAAAAAATACCAGCCGAATTTATCGTTTGCTGCAAGTAACGTTAAGAATGCATATGAAAAAAGAGATAAAGGAATCGTGGCTAAAGATAAGTAAAAACAGAGGGGGCTCGACTTTGTCAGGAACGACAGCGGAAATTTCATTATTAGCAATCCGACACCTATGGATAGAACACACCCTAACAGGCCGCATACCAATATGTGTGTTACACCTTCTGACAATGTAAAACGCCGGTTTAAAACATAGTATCGTCCTGCTGTATCTGTACCAACGACAAATAGCATTGTCAGAATATTCGCAAAAAGCAGTGCCACGGCATAAGACCCGCGCCCGGAAGGACCCAGCAATCTGGCTATAATGGATTGAGACGCCAACCCAAAGAGAACCATCATGATTTTTGAACCGAAGTTAGTTATAAAATTGCGAAGACCGCTTCGCATAAAGTCATCTCCAACATCAATTGAAATCTGTTAGTTTAAAAATGATATAGTCTCACCATCTTCGACTAACTACACCATACTATCTATCCTATCCTCAAGTCCGATGTTAAAGATTTTTGCTATGCCCGATGCACACCCTTAGAAACAACTTCACTGAAAATATTTTTATCGCATTATTTATTTGATGCTACTTTTCGTACATCTCAGACAGATCTGTAGTGCCAAGTTATCTGCATATGACACACTACTGCCCCTGTTGATAACCAAATGCTGCAGCATAACGGGCGGCTTTCATTGAGTGCCTCCAATGATTAATTTTCAATTTGTTTTAATAAGCACCTATATTGGGAGTACTACCTGAAAACGGCAAGCCAACATCAACACCTTTACCAACTAAACCACTTGTAGGCGCAAGTTTCAGAAAATTAATATTCGGCAATTTACCGTCCGGCATCCTTGCACCATCAATGCCTGAAGGAACTATAGTTAAAAAATCTGCACGAGTTACTAAAAACCCATTCCAAGAATTATTTGTTTGGTCAGATTCAGAAGATACCTGATAATCAATCGATTTAACTATATAATTAGCATAGGAGATATTGTTTTTTATGATATGTTTACTGGGATAATATGAAAGCCGAAAACCAAGGAAGCTATTTTTATATGAAGTATTATTATAAAATACCATTAATACATTGGCGTAATTTTGATCAAAACCGCTTCTCCGATTGGCATAGGCAACACAATTTCTGATAACTCTCTGAGGGACGCTATCACCAGCTTCAAACGTTTTACCTAATTTGAATCCAACGCCATCACCTGCACTGGTAAATGTTCCGGGCTGATAGCCATTCCAGAAAGACCAACAGTTTTGGACAATAAGATTACCCTCATTGCGCCAGAGGTCTAATCCATCATCCGAATTCCACCAGAACCGACACCCTGATATAATATTACTGCACCCTTTTGTAATGCCAGCAATTTCGCAACCGTCGGCATTACCACCAAAATAAAGTTTATCATTCTCATAACTATAAGGATCGTAATTATGATGGAAATCCGAATTTAATATTAGATTATTGTTGGAATTTCCTCCCAATAGAAAACCAGTTCCACCATTGTGGTGACAATTTAAGTTTTCAAAAATGCAAAAATTGCTGTCCTGCGCTACAAAGCCTTTACTTACATAACCATGTCCTGTGACTGGGTCAACGGATTGGGGAACACCTCTTATTTCCAGGCCCCTGAAATACCAGTAATCACCTTTAAAATCTATCGCTCTAAGAAACGGGATACTTCCTTTGTATATCATATTACTACAGTCCAGTATCGGCGTTTCTCCAGGATATGCGAAAAATCGTATATATTTTCCCGGCATGCCACTTTTGTATCTCATCACAACACTACAATATGTGACAGGATCAGGATAATAAACCCCGCCACGTATATATACTATATCCCCAGCTACAACTGCTGCCCAAGCCTTAGACCATGTTTTAAAGGGCCTGCCTATAGTACCAGGATTGGAATCATTGCCAGTAGTGGCCACATAATAGGTATGTAACGGCAGAGTATCCGGAGGCGGCTGGGTTACAGAAGTATAGCTTTGTGCCCACCCATAGAAAAATAGAACGATACTGAACGTTATGATAAATATTATATGTTTATACATATGCTTGTTTTTCATTAGGGTACCTCCTTTCAAGGGACGACTTGGGGGACGCCCTTTATATTTGTAGTTGCTGCGGCATTAACAAAAAACGGTTTACGGTTCACGGTTCACGGTTTACGGTTTACGGTAAGGGGGGCGATGGGGGGACGCCCTTTATATTTGTAGTTACTGTGTATTAATGAAAAATAGTTTACAGTTCACAGTTCACGGTTCACAGTTCACAGTTTACGGTAAGGTAAATTATAGCTCATAAGTTCGTAAGGTATTCAGGATTTAAGGGTCGAGAGATAAGATCATCTCCTCAATTATAATGGCCACGGAATGAAGTAATATCTATTTCTTTAAGTGATTCATAAATAGTATAAATCATACGGTCTTTATGGTTTAGACGACGGCTGTATACTTCCTTTTCAAAATATTTAAGTCGTTCCGGCTTACCAGTACCGCCTCTTGGATTGCTAATCAATTCTCGTACCAAATCAAAGCATTTGATATAACTGCTTCTATCATTTTTCCTGAGCCAATCCAAATCATCTTGAGCTTTCTTCAAGATTGTTATTCTATACATCGTCAAATGCTTCCTCAGGGCTGATGCCCTTTGGTTGCTCACCTTTATCCCGAATAGCATGCGATTCAATCAAGGCGGTCAAAGATTCTTTGTCGTTAAGCAGTTTAAGAGTTTCTTTTATATGTAACCACTCTATTTCATCCAAGATAACCACAGAACCTTCATCTGTCGCAATAATTGTTTCATCTTTATCCTTTATTGCCTTAAGAATAACATTTTTAAGGTTTTTGGATGCCATATCAAATGTAATTGTTTGCATTTTTTACTCCCACAGGACTACGGGGGGACGCCCTTTACATTTATAGTTACTGTGTATTAAAGGACTACGGGGGAACGCCCTTTATATTTGTAGTTGCTGCGGCATTAACGAAAAACAGTTTACAGTTCGCAGTTCGCAGTTTACGGTTCACGGTTTTAAGTTTTAAACGAATATTTATCATTGTGCTGATGAATGCTTTTCCTCTTTGACTCTTTCATGGAGCCAGATCTTTATTAATGCCGCACGATCAACGCCAATCGACATTCTGATTCTATCTATTTCTTTTACTAGATCTTCCGACATATCAAGAGTAATTCTAACCTTTTTGCCGGGCCTCAATATTTTGGCTGTAGTCATATCTATCAAATCATATATATCCTCACCAGTCTCAAACCTGCTGTCAAACTCCTTTGCACTCTTAGCTATCTTTTTTTGAGCCATATAAAAGATACCTCCTTTTTCCTGGCCCGCCTCACTGATATGATACGCTTGAAGGTAATTTAGAATGATTACCCCGATGTTTTAGTTTTATGAAGAATTTCTGAAACCGCTGCTTTAAGAACAGGTATATGATTTTTGCATATATCATAGATTATCTCATGGTCAATAACGGCATAATGATGAGATATAATATCTCTCAACCTTATAATCATATTCCACTCAATATTTGGAAAGTTATTAAGAATAGCCGGATCTGATTTTTCTATTTTTTTGACTAATTCCCCAATTACTTGCAATCTCATAGCAATTTCCATCTAGTATAACTACACCATAAGAGGACAAAACAAAATCCTCTGCCTGGTGAATTTCAGAAAACCTTTCTTCGATCATTAATATCGCTTCAAAAACACTTTCAAAATTATATGTTGTATAATTATCAGACATAAATAACTCTATGCTCTGAATAAACCGGTTTTTGATATTCTTGCTTTTCCTTACAATTTCAACCTTTTTATTAAATTTGGTTTCAAGATAAATTTTAAGCCCGGCAAGATATTCGAATCTAGGCTCTTTGAATTCTATAAAAAGATCAATATCACTATCTTTGTTTGGAGTTCCGAAGGCATATGAACCGAATAAACCGATTCCAATAACACCGTATTTATTACATAGGAAGTCCTTTTCGGTTTTTAAACCGTTTATTACATCGTTATGTGTAAGTTCTTTTTGCATTGGACTTATCTTTTTCAAGGTGGAACCGGGGGTTAACTATGGAACATTCTTTATATTTAAAGTTACTGTACATTAACGAAAAACTGTGTTGAGCAAACCCCATTCGGGGAGTTCGGAATTTTTTTAATACACCTCATCATGCTTTCCGATATCAACAAGAACAATCTAATCTTTCCCGCTATCCGGATCTTTGGCAAATGTAAATACAATACGGCAATCGTACTCGACCTGGCAGACCCAAAGTCCAAACAATTTTCCATGAAGTTTTTGAGCCTAAAGTGACGGATCAAATGGCTCTCTTGAAAGCTTTTCCAGTGCAAAGAAAATCTTCTCCTGTAAAACCGGATCTTTTCGTGTAGCCTTATTAAACCCGCTACGAAATCCATTTGACCATGATAGAGTGTACATCAACCTTTTAAGAGATCCTTTTTCAAATCTTCCACTGTTCCGAATTGTGCCCGCTTTTCTTGCACAGCTTGCAATGCTTCCTTTGCATTGGCTGCAATTTCATCACGCCTCTCTTCGGCAACACGCATTCTAAGAATCTCAAGAAGTTCCTCACGATCATCAAATGGAAGAGACTCCACTGCATCAATAGCCTTTTGAAAAGATGTTTCTTGATGGGAAATCATATTATCCTCTGCAAACCTCTTTCAATAAATACTTATTATATAAAAACATTAATGAAATTTATAATATTTCAAACCACCCTTTTTGTCAACATTCGGCAAAAACAGGGGAGGGCGCCCTTTATATCTATAGTTACTGTGCATCAATGAAAAACGGTTTACAGTTTACGGTTCGCAGTTTATGGTTCACGGTTTACAGTTCAAGGATTCAAAGGGTCAATCCCTCTGTTATAAGTAAATAGTCCGGATTTACTGAAGAACTGCTGTTTCTGCGTGCTTGTATGTTACCACGCAAATACACTTGCTCAAGAATCTCTTTCGCTTTCTCTGTTCGCTCCCATTTATCAAATGGCACAATAGCCGCCTTTTTCTTTCAGTATGCAGCTATCTGATGATACATTAAAAACCAGGCTATTTTGATATATTCGCTTCCCAAATTCTTCCAATCCGATGCTGAATATTGCCATATTTTATTATGCGATGTCTCAAAGCGGGTAGGTACAAAGACGATTTTTGAGGATTTTTTGCCAAAGACTTTCTCTGTAATCAATTTTATACGGCGCAAGTGAAAAGGGGAACTGACAAAGATAGCAGACTCCAACCCGTATTTGTCCATGATTTTTTTCGCTATCAGTGTTTCGATATGCGTATCTTCATAATAGGATTTGAATTTGAGGCCGGGTAAAAAAGGGGGTTGTCTCGAGGTTTCAAGCTTTGTGCTGAATGAAGTTGCAGACGTATCCAGAATTTGCCTGTAGGCAGGGATAAGAAGTAAAGTGGTAAATCCTTGTCTGATGATCAAATCCACTTCCTTTTTACGTGCCTTGTTATCTGACTCTGAGCCAATAAACAGTACAATAGCATCAGACTTGACCGGCTTGTCTGCATAAACGAGATATTTTGGGGCATACCAGAGCCCCCCCAAGGCAATTGTAACAACCAGTAAACCTGTTACTATTTTTATCTTATTGCGCATATGCAGCCAGGGGGATGTTCATCAGTACATAATAGTGAATTCTGAAAATTGAGCATTCTTCAAAGGTCTCGGCATTTTTCTCCATCCCTGCATACAGCTCCGCCCTCTCAGTTACAGCGTGAATCCTTTGCATAACACCCCCCCTTAAGCCAAAGAGCGGCGGTTAGTACTTACGCTTCACTTAGTACCATTAACACGAATGGGCTAAAATCTCATTTGTCGAAAGAATCGAAGACTTCCTGTGGTTGAGATTATAGCCTTTCTTAACCAAAATATGGTATTCTTCTAATGTCTTAAAACATGATATCGGATTAATGCAAAACCTTTTTACCCTCAAATTTCCTAAGCATGGTCTTATAACAAATATTTGTTAGTAAAACAATGCAATAGTTCTCAAATGTTATATTTTTTTTGCAATTTACTGTCTTTTTATCAACAGAAGAAGCAACAACTTAAAATATATTTTTATATAGTACGAAAACTGTGGGGTTTTGAGAATAATAGGAGAAAATTATAGGAGAGTTTTGAATAACTACCCGAAAATTGTTTTCCTGTAATATTTGCTTTAATTTTTAAATCCATAAAAGAAGTAATACAATAAGTTTGGTTTCTATTATCGTAAGGTTATTTTTAATATCTCAGCCGGATTAAATATATACTGCAATACTACTATCGTATAAGTTAAAAAAAGGGCAGGACCACCATTGATCCTGCCCGTGCTTCCCTTCAGACAATTCTTATTTTTTAATTTTTCTCTTTATACCAACTAAGCCTATCAGGCCGGAACCAAGCAGTAACAACGCTCCGGGGATTGGAACAGGTGTTGCGTCAAAGTGCCAGGTATACATTTCCTGGCCACCAAATGGGCTTAAAATAAATGTACCGGTATTTGCCACAGTATCAAGAGTAAATGCTCTCAAAGTTGCTGTATAGACTGAACCGAAAGCCGCAACATCGTAATCTTGGCTAGCATCCACACTCAGAACACCGGCAGCAATCGTGCCCGGCCCGGTCATTGGTGCAGGCCATGCCCATGTATTCAAACTATCATCAACACCTAAGCTAGTCGTGCTAATCGTTACCATACCCGGGGTCGTAAGATCGCCAGCTATAGTCATATCGAATGTAAAAGGCCCGAGAGTTGCCGTATTTGTCTCTGCCGGTTTTTCACAATAATAATCGATTGAAGCATTTGCCGAACCCACAATAAACAAAAAACATAAGAACATTAAAATAATAACTTTCTTCATTCTTTTCTCCTTTTCCTTTACTTGTCTGGTTAGTAGCTCTGCAATAGATATTAATTTTGAAGGGAAGCACATGCAGAACCAAGGAATATGTCTTGCCTGTGTTACTTATACTATTTGTTATGTACCTCTTTGTAAGTTATTTATCATCATCAATTCGAGCCAGTTTCAAAACGCCCCATTTTGGCCGATCTCTGTGTTGGGCTCAAATTTCAATCCTCGAAATACTAAATGTATTACTGTGGTTGATATTTTCACCCGCCTTGAGCTTGACCAAACTGAAACGTTTTGAAAGTGGCTCAATTCTTGTAAATATATTTTGGGACACATCTCACCTTACTTAATTTCCTGGATTGATTTAAAGATTATAGACACGTGCTTATTCTCTTTTGGTATGTGGAATTACTGCTCCAATGAACTTGCCTCCATCAAATTACTTATTTAACACAGGACAACCTACAGATAGCATACAGATTAACTAATAATGATTTATTTTTTTTATTTAGAAAAATGTGAGGTTTTAAATATTAATAACATTTATATTACCAATTAATATTATTAATAGCTCCAGTTGCAAAAAAACCCATTTGGGCTGATCTCTGCGTTGGGCTTAAATTTTAATCCTCGTAATACTTAATGTATTACTGTGGTTGATATTTTCTCCAACCTTGATCTATACCAAACTGAAATGTTTTGAAATTAGCTCTATTGATTGCAGGAAAAAGTGCCTGAACACTTTGTTTATTCGTTTTCTTTTGCTGCCGATCTCAAAGATTTATGCATCCTAATACTATTCTATTGAAGTGAGTATTGGCAGATGCGAAATACTATCGGAGCAATAACAGGCGATGCATCGTTTGTTATTCATATCTTAAAACTGTACCCAAATGCTGCAAGTCAGCTTTGTTTCCTGGTACGATAACCGGCCAGACAAAGGATGCCAGAGCCAAAAAGCCAAAAAGCGCCAGGCAGAGGTGTATGAACCGGCATAAGGTTGTCATCTCCATTGGCGTTATAAATATAAGTTTTTGAAAGCGCTGTCCAGGAAATAAGAAGTGAATCGTAGTGGTGGTTTGTCAGGCTCTCACCTAAGAACGCAATACTGAAAGGTGAAAGATAGCTGCCATCAACTTTCCTGAATGCCAACGCAACAAGATTTTTCCAATCTGAAGCTTCAGTAGTTGGCACTTCAATTATCAAGTCTGTAGAGGCTGCAAACATAGACCAAACCCCACTTCCTACTTTGTAAAATAAATCACCCAAAAGAGGATCGCTGAAATCAAGGATTGCAATATCTGCGTTTCCTTCATCACGACCATCATCGATTGCATAAAACTGAACTGCATAATCATCGATTGCATTGGACGGAACTGCCGCAGCCAGTGATGTAAGGCCAAAAACAATAAATGCCACAATGCTAGCAAATAAGACTTTTTTCATTGTTTACTTCCTCCTCAGGACTATCTGGTTTAAGCACTTACGCTTTATCAGGATTAATACGTTATTTATACTTGACTGTAATTACAACCCCACATTCACCGGGGTATAATTTACAAAGGATGCTTTAGGCTATATTATTTAACTACTCGTCTTTGTCTTTATTCTTAATACGCTTTAAACGTATTATATAGCGTTCTCTGAATAATTAATTGTGACTTTAAATTCATAGGAAAAGATTTTTTAGCAATTTATATAAATTTTTTATAAAGGTCAAGTAAAAAAACAGATCCCCAATTTTAATTTGCTTTTTGCACTGTACTTTTCCATAAGTAAATGGGATTTTGTAACCCAGGATTGAATGAAGCCGAATGGAATTACAATATGAGATATAATTTAACACCTCATGATTTGCTGAGTGTTTTGCTATAAATCGATAATGCGATAACCTTTAAGGCTCCAGGCTGCGAAAAAATTGTTCTGTGGGGAAATTATCCCAAAGTTTATTTTCGTCTCATGCCTGGTATTATTCAATACTGTTGAGCTTTTAATTTAAATTATTTTATGTAGCAAAACATGTACCAACTGTAACCATTTAGCATAATGTTCTGATATTAAACATTATTTAAATATTTCGGGTTGCAGATTAAATGAACCAGTTGAAGGGTATTTCATACGTAATGATTAGGTAAAGACATACATTGTTTTTTAACTGCTTTAAATAATACAAATATTATTTGGAGGCAAACCCATACACTTTTTTACTCTAGCATAATTTGCTTTATCTATATCATGCATTTTTAATATCTTCATAGGCACAAATATAACGCGAATACGCAAAAAGAGAATCTTATCTATCTTCAGGATACCGCAGCTTCCGATTTGAATTTACGCTCCCATTCCCAGGCCGTGCGGATAATAAAGTCCAAATCATCATGGCTGGGTAACCAGCCTGTTTTATTTCTGAGGCGGTCGCTGTTGGCAATGAGGGCTGGGGGATCTCCGGCACGACGACCGGTCTCAAGTACGGGGAAATCGATCCCGGTAACTCGTTTGGCAGTTGCCACTACTTCCTTTACGGAGAAACCGTGTCCATAACCACAATTCATGATATCAGATCCCTTTCCGGCCATGAGATATTCCAATGCCCTGATGTGTGCATCCGCAAGGTCGTTAACATGGATATAATCCCTGATACAGGTTCCGTCCGACGTAGGGTAATCAGTACCAAAGATGTAGAGCTTTTCGTATTCTCCCTTGGCAGTCTTTAAAGCCCGGGTGATAAGATGTGTTGCTTTCGCATATGCCTGGCCTATGCGGCCTTCGGGATCTGCACCGGCAACGTTAAAGTATCGCAGGGCAATGTAGCGAAAAGATCCCGACTTCGCCAGATCCTGAAGGATACCTTCCACCATGACCTTGGACGCCCCATATGGATTGATGGGACACAACGGAGCCGTCTCTGCAACTGGGATTGTTTCCGGAATGCCATAAACAGCGGCAGTTGAGGAATAGACCAGTTGCGTAATACCGCAACTAATCATAGCCTGAAGGAGATTCAGACTATTAGCAACGTTATTCTGGTAGTATAGTAATGGTATACGCACAGATTCTTCCACCTGTATGGATGCAGCGAAATGGATAACTGCCTCAGGCTGGAAATCATTTAAGGTCTTTTCAAGATATTTCTGATCGGCAAGATCCCCCTGCACAAGTTTACCGTAAAGGACGGCCCAGGGATGCCCTGTGCTTAAGTTATCATATACCAGGATATCATGCCCCAGCAAACCCAGTGCCTTAACAATATGGCTGCCGATATATCCGGCACCGCCCGTGACAAAGATTTTCATTATGGTATATACCCTTCTCTCGCTTATATTCCGCCCTCTCAATTGCAGTATATTAAGTGGGAGAATATCGTTAATATTATGGCATTATGGTATATGAAACGAGATTGCCATCTGCTTTTGCTGATGCTTTGAGGATTCAAGTCTAAAATACAAGTATAATTTAACTTGGCCACAGGAGCCCTTTCAATCTATTACCAGATATTTAACTTTTGTCAAAATAATATTCCGATTCAATTTGTAATTGTTTGGCTATGAGTGCGCATACAAATTTCAGGAAGAAAAAGATTAAGAAGATACATTCTCCGGTAGTTTATAATCCCTGAAAAATTTCCATATGATCTCATTGGCATCAAGATTTACTGCAGTTTTGCCGAATATTTTTTCAGGAAAGAACTTAGGCCTTCCGGGCCAGGTATGGCCGCCTTCTTCTATTTTGTAAAATACTACTTTTACTTCTTCCCTACCTTTTCCATACACATAGCATTTTATCGAAAGATCCGATGGCCCTTTTTCCAGTTCGGTATAAACAGGTTCAGGATCACAGCCGTTTTTATCTACCCACCATTGCACAAACTCTTCGGAAGACAAACTCGCCCCCTTATAAGTACCGGCAGTTCCGCCTTCATAATAAGCGAATACATCGCTTGTCCCATGAAAATATATTACAGGCACAGAACGATCCGGGTGCCACTTTTTGTCCATATCTTTAAAGATTGTTGCGGAAACAGGAGCTATAGCCGTTATCTTATTTGCAATGGCAGCTGCCAAATAAATGGCCATGCCACCGCCGTTAGAATATCCTGTTACATAAACACGACTTGGATCGACGTTCGCTTTTTCTATTAATTCATCAATTAATGCCGATAAGAACGATACATCGTCTACTTCCGGTATCCGGCAGTCATTCCAATGCAGCCTGTCTTTATATGTTCCTATCGCATCGGGATATACAACCACAAAGTTTTTTTCATCGGCGGTATCGGACCAACCTGTAATTCTCTCCATTTGCAGGCCTGTCATTTGTCCACCATGAAGCATCAATACTAAAGGCAGGCGATTACCGGGCGTAAAGCCCACAGGCATATAAACACGGTATGTACGCTTTCGATCATCGAACATCATTGAACGATCATACTTGCCGGGAGACTCAATTACTTCTTGTAATGCATATTGCTCCCGAAGCACACGTTTTAATTTCTTGCCTGAAGTTGAAGAAGGGATCTCATCTATAAAGATTACTTCCTTTGGCTTTTTATGCGATGCGAGCTTATCTTTAACATAATCTGTGATATCCTGCTCACAGACAGTAGAATTTTCTTTGGGAACCACATAAGCAACGAGTCTTTCTCCCCAATTCTGATCGGGCACACCGATTACCGAAGCATCGTAAACATCCTTATGACTGTGCAGCACTTCCTCTATCTCGGCAGGATAGATATTAACGCCGCCGGATATAACCATATCAACATCCCTGTCTGCAATATAGTAATAACCGTCCTTATCCATACTGGCCATATCGCCTACCGTAAAATAGCCGTCATAATAATTTGCTTTTGTTGCTTCGTGATTTTCATGATAGCCGCTTAACAGAAAAGAGCTCTTCACATATATTTTTCCTACTTCTCCAATCTGAACCTCATTATTATTTTCATCAAGCAACTTGATATCTACACCTGGGGCTGCCTTTCCGCAGCTTCCCGGCTTTTTCAGTTGTTCTTCAGGTATCATAAATGTCACACAGCTAAGTTCGGTTCCTCCATACATCTCATAAATTTTATCGTTTCCGAATATCTCAACCGCTTTTTTCTTAAGAGCAAAGGGGAAAGCTTCCCCGGTTACTATTATCAGGCGAAGAGAAGAAACATCATATTTTTTTAATATTTCTTCGGGCAAACTGCAGATCCGGTTCAACATCGTAGGAACAACAAAAGTAGTTGTAATACGATGTTTTTGTATAAGTTCAAGAAAATTTACGGCATCAAATTTCGTCATAATTACAACAGGGTTTCCAAAAAGAAAAGAACAGCTTGCAAAACTCAAAGGAGCGGTATGGCACAAAGGGCCTGCCACAATGTGTTTATCGCTAAAATCCCAACCTGTTATGAATGCATACAAAAGCATCATGTTTAATCTGTTTTTACTGTTTCTGACAACCCCTTTTGGTCTGCCTGTTGTGCCGGAAGTATATATCAATGAAGATGCCATTCCAAGAGAAGGATTTTGCAAACCAGGATCAGTATCATTATCAGCATTGATAAGATCTTTAAATCCAATTGAGTCTGATTTTGCAGGCCCGTTCGCACAAACATATATCAGGTCAGAGTTTTCGATTTTATCCTTAGCACCGGAAATTATCTTTTCAAATTTATGATCGTAAATCAAAATCTTTGATTTAGAATCATTTACAATATGAGCAACCTCATCTTCTTTAAAACGATAATTAATAAATACGGGCGTAGTAAATATTTTACCACATGCATGCCATATATATATCATCTCCGGACAATTTGACATAAGAACCGAAACCCTGGAATTGGCTGCAATTTTATGCTGCAATAAAGAATTAGCTAAAATATTACCGGTTTTATCAAGCTCTTTATATGAGACAGTAATATCTTCCATAATAATAGCCGGATGTTCCGGGATTCTTTTTGCGTGATTTGCTATCCCAAGCATTTCTGTGCCAATGTTTTTTATATAATCATCAAGATCCATATTATATTCTCAATTCGATCACTTATTTTATAAATATTATGTACCAAACCCTGGCATGGTCAAGAAAATTTCCTTCATCAAAGTCATACTTTATCTTTCGTATTATAATATCAACTATTGTAAATCCAGCGATAAAGTAATAATTATAAAATATTTTAAAGATTGCTAAGAATTAAAAAGGAAATCAGGATGAAAAAACAGGTTGTTGTGAGATTTGCACCAAGCCCCACCGGTTATTTGCATATTGGAGGTGCGAGAACTGCGATCTTTAACTGGCTTTATGCACGTAAAACCGGCGGCAAATTCATATTAAGAATTGAAGATACAGATGCCGAAAGATCCACGGAAAATTCTATAGAAGGAATAATTGAAGGATTAAAATGGCTCGGACTTTTATGGGATGAAGGCCCGAATTTTCAGAGCCAACACATTGAAGAACATCAAAGGGCTGCACAAAAACTTCTTGAAACCGGTTATGCGTATAAATGTTTCTGCACTAAAGAAGATATCGAAACAAAACGTGAAGACGCGCTTAAATCTAAAACAACTTACTCCTATGACAGGACATGCCGGAATCTTACCTGTGATCAGACTGCAAAAAAAGAAGCTGACGGATTGCCTTATGCAATCAGGCTGAAAGTTCCTGATGGTCCAGGCAGTGTAGTTTTTAATGATGCAGTTTATGGAACAATAGAAAAAAAATATGCCGATATGGAAGATTTTATCATTGTGCGTTCAAATGGAAAACCTTTATATGTGCTTTCAAATGCGGTTGACGATATAAGGGATAAGGTTACGCATATCATTCGCGGTCAGGACGGACTTGCCAATACGCCCAAGCAGATACTCTTATACAATGCTCTTGGTGCGACTTTGCCGGTTTTTGCACACATGTCTTTAACCCTTGATCCTAAGAAAGCAAAAATATCCAAACGAAACCACGGTGAACTTGTAGCCGTACATTTTTACAGACAAAACGGCTTTTTGCCCTGGGCGCTTGTTAATTTCCTGGTGCTTTTAGGCTGGGCAACAACTGAGTCAAAAGAAATTTTTTCAAAAGAAGAGCTTATCGAAGCGTTTTCTTTAGAGGGAATAAGCCGGGCAAATTCCGTTTTTAACATTAACAAGGATGATCCAAAGTACTTTACCGATCCTAAAGCTATAAATGTCAATGCCCATTATTTAAGAACAATTCCTGTAGAAGAGCTTTTGCCTTATGTAAAAAAACAGCTTGAAGGCGGGAGTTTGTGGAATGACGAATTTGAAACAAATCGAAAAAAGGAATTTATCGATATAATTGGTCTTGTCCGCAGCAGGTTTCATCTGTTAACTGATTTTACAACAACAGGCAGGGCATATTTTTCAGATGATTACCCAATAAATGCTGATGCATTGAAGAAGAACATTCTTAAGCATCCGGAACTAATAAATTGGCTTTCTAATCTTGCTGACAGGATAAATACAATAGAAAATTTCAATGCCAAAACGATTGAAAAGGTGATTATGGATATGGCAGGTGATATCGGCACTAAACCCGGAATCCTTGTAAACGGTATTCGCATTGCCGTAACAGGCCAGGCTGTTGGGCCTGATTTTATAAAATCTCTTATTACAATCGGACAGAATAAAGTGACGGAACGTCTGGCAAAAAGTCCTTTGTTATTTGAAGATGCAATTTCTTAAAAACATAAACTTTGAGCCACTTTCAAAACGTTTCAGTTTGGTCAAGCTCAAGGCGGGCGAAAATTTCAACCGCAGGAATACATTAAGTATTTCGAGGATTGAAATTTGAGCCCAACGCAGAGATCGGCCAAAATGGGGCGTTTTGAAACTGGCTCCTTTGAGTATTATTTATGAACATTTCATATCTTCTGGTAAACAGTGCAGGAAAATATCCGGATAAGACAGCAATTATTTCGGAAGATAAAGTATTTTCGTATAAAGAATTTAATGCAAGAGTAAACTGTCTGGCTGACGCTATGAGGCAACACGATCTTAAAGCAGGAGACCGGGTTGCAATAATGTTTTTCAACAGCCATCAGTTTGCAGAAGTATATTTTGCCGCTATAAAATCCGGAGCGGTTGCAACACCGGTCAATTTTCGTTTTGTGGCAGATGAGATCGAATACATTATAAATCATTCCGAAACCGATTTCTTTTTCTTTGGGAAAGAGTTCGAAGAAACAATTTCTTCTGCTTGCCGCACACTGCCGGCAGTAAAGCATTTTGTATGCGTGGATGCACAAAAAGATGGTTTCGCCCATGATTATGAAATGTTTTTGTCTTACGGAAAAGCGGATGAAAATTTGGTTGATGCAAAAGAAAACGATCCCTGCCAAATAATGTATACATCAGGCACAACCGGAAAACCAAAAGGTGCGGTTATTACCCACGGCAATATCTTATGGAATCTCCATAATACAATTTTGGGCAGAGAAGACCGGAGCAAAGAAGTATCTCTGATCATCGGCCCTATGTATCATACGGCCGGTTTGAATAATCATTTTACCATACAGATAGCCTTAGGCGGTACATGCATTCTGATTAAAAAATTCGAGCCTGAAACTGTATTAAGATATATCGAAGAAAAAAGTGTGAATGTTATATCCGGCGCCCCCTCTATGTTTAACATACTACTCCAACACCCGAAGCTTGATGATTATAACACTTCCTCCATTACCAAATGCACATCAGGAGCAGCTATACTGCCTGTTGAGGTCAAGAAAAAACTTTTAAAAGTTTTTCCCAATTCAAACGGAGTTTATGATGTGTATGGGTGTACCGAGGCATCTCCAACTATTACCATATTAAAAGGAAATGATTCTTTTAGAAAGCACGGATCAGTGGGACGTGCCGTAAATTTCTTGCAGGCCAGAGTGGTTGATGAAGATGGAAATTCCATGCCTGCGGATCAAGCCGGAGAGCTTATCTGCAAAGGTCCGAATATAATGCAGGAATACTACAAAGACAGCAAAGCAACAAAAGAAGCGATTAAAAACGGTTGGCTTTATACCGGAGATATGGCAACAGTAGATAAAGAAGGGTATTTCTATATAGTGGACAGGAAGAAAGACATGATTTCAAGCGGAGGGGAAAATATTTATCCGCGAGAGATTGAAGAAGTACTTTTCGGACATCCGGCTATTGCTGATGCAGCCGTTGTCGGAATTCCCGATGCCGTTTGGGGTGAAACCGTCAAGGCTTTTGTGGTTTTGAAAACAGGAATGACTATGAGTGAGCAGGAAGTTATAAATTATTGTAAAAAGCACCTTGCAAGTTACAAAAAGCCAAGAGCGGTAAGTTTTGTTGAATCCATTCCTAAAAATCCGTCAGGTAAAGTCTTGAAAAGGCTGCTTAAAGAACTTTAGGTAAAACGTGGGAAATCCGTCTTGACAACATGCTTACCATCAGGTAGCAAACTCCATGACTTGGATTAATCAGGGATTTATCAAAACTGCATACAGGAAAACAAAGAAAGAAGCTCTTTGGGTCATTAAAGAGGAAGTTAAATCATTACCTAAGATTCCCCCTTAAAAAAGGGGGATTAAGGGGGTTGTAATAGAGATATTATATAACACGGAATTGAAGACACTGTCAGTATTATGAATTTCCGGAGGATATGATACGATAACGGGCATTAAACAACCCCCTAGCCCCCTTTGTTAAGGGGGAATTTACTTGACTGCACCTCCGAGAGGATTATATGAAGCCTAAATGCGGTTAACCTGTTGGATTAATACATCCGGCTTGTCTTAATTAAATATCTGAAAACAGGATAAAAGAATGAAAAAACTAACATCAATAGGTACAGGGACTAAACTGTGCGCAGTTATTGGAAACCCAATTTCTCACAGCCTTTCACCAGCTATACATAACGCAGGTTATGATGCACTTGATCTGGATTTTGTTTATGTGTCATTTAGGGTTGAAGATGTAAAAAATGCATTGTCCGGTATGAGAGAGCTTGAAAATTTCAGGGGGATGAGTGTTACTATTCCACATAAAATTGCAATAATTGATCTTGTGGATGAAATATCTGATCTGGATAAAAATATAGGTTCCATAAATACAGTTATAAATGAAAACGGCAAACTGTTCGGTTTGGGTACAGATGGACCTGGTGCTCTTAAGGCAATCCGCAATGCAGGTGTGAATCTTGAAGGGAAAAATGTATTGATGCTTGGTTCAGGCGGTGCAGCACGCGCTATAGCGTTTACTATAGCACATAATACAGGCCTTGCAAAACTCACACTTCTTGATATCGACGCTGATATGCTAAAAAAACTGGCCTCTGATCTTAAAGCAGGTACAGATACATCTATTGATTCGGATATGCTTACAGATGAAACTTTATCTGCAAATATGAAAGACGCAAATCTTGTTATACACTGCACACCAATCGGAATGCACCCAAAGGAAGATGCCTCACTTGTTCCGGCAGATCTGTTTAAGCCAGGACAGGTAATTTTTGATGTTGTTTATACTCCGCTTAAAACAAAACTGCTGAAAGACGCAGAAGCTCACGGTCTTAAAACTATTTCCGGGGTAGAAATGTTTATCAATCAGGCAGTACTTCAATTTGAACGCTTTACCGGTGTAAATGCTCCGGAAGAAGTAATGCGCAAAGTGGTTATGGAGCATCTTAACTCATGAATATTGTATTGATAGGATACCGCGGAACAGGAAAAAGTGAAGTTGCAAAAGTTCTCTCCGAAAAACTCAAAATGAAAAGCATAGGCATGGATGCCGAAATTGTTAATAAAGCAGGTCTTACAATTCCGCAAATTGTTGAAAAATACGGCTGGGATAAATTCCGCAGCATAGAAACAGAAATTGCCCTTGGTGTTTCAAAGCTTGATAATGTTATCGTTGATACCGGAGGAGGCGTTATTGAGCGGCCGGAAAACATTGAAGCTCTTAAAAAAAACGGAATCATATTCTGGCTAAAGGCTTCTGTGGATGTTATTGTTGCACGCATTGAATCCGGAACCGAGCGGCCTGCTTTAACTCAAGGAAAAACATTTACCGAAGAAGTTGCAGAGGTTCTTGACAGAAGAACAGCTAAATACAAAAGCGCTGCTAAACATGAAATAGATACTGACCATATAACTCCAAATCAGGTTTCAGACAGGATTGTTGAAATCCTGAATAAGAAATAGCGAATACTCCTTCCTGGTCTGGTGTTGTTCTTTTTTTACGAGTTAATAAATCCTGCATTTGTAAATTTCCATCTTTTCAATTTATCACTCAACCATCTTACAATTATATCTGTTTTACTACCCAAATAAACTCCATCACTTGAAAATTTTCCCGCCATAGAAAATGATCATTATTTTGGCACAACCGTCAAAATAATGACGCAAAATTCCTTCCTGGTTAACTTATATGTAAATTTGCAGGAGGAATAATTTATTTTTATTTTTATTTAAAGTTTGCCTATATGAGTTATATACCTCCATCCAACTAACAGGAATAATACCTATTAAATTATACTAAACAAATATCGTTACTATCATTAGCAGTAAAACCTTAATTGCCTTAATAAACATACCTGATGTTTCGGCATCCAACTTGCTTTATGTAGATTCAAATTGCCTGTGGTTACTACGAGAGCTCTGATTAACTCTGGTTTGCCATATCGGATAAGGGAACAAAAAATTAATTTTAATGGATGCAAAGCAAAGCTTTCACTACAAGCTAAAGTTATCAAACTTTGCTTCCGATAGGAGAAGATAACAAAAGCTGATTTATTAAATCAAGTTAAATCGAGGCAGAAAGGTGTGTCACAGATTGGTCTGATAATTTTGGGTTATTATCTATAGCATCAGTCAAATATTATTATTTAAGGAGGAAACATGGTTAGAAGGAGGAAAACATTATGAAAGTAAAAGGGTTAATGGGAATTTTTATTATTGGGTTGGTTTTACTCGTTCCGCTTGCAGGAGCAGTATCGGCAGGCGATGTGCAAATAATTGCAAATAAGAATGTATCCATAAGTTATATCTCACCGGATATGCTCAAGGATATTTTTCTTGGCAAGAAAAATACATGGGACAATGGGGCAAGCATATATTTTGTGACTCTGGATTCAGGGCAACCACACGATGATTTTCTTAAAACCTATCTTCAAAAATCCAATGCACAGTTTAACAACTACTGGAAAAAACAGGTATTCACCGGCCAGGGCAGTATGCCAAAAACCTTTAGTTCGGACAAAGCTATGATAGATTTTGTTGCAGGCACTAATGGGGCCATTGGATACGTTTCGGGTACAGCAGACACCGGAACGGTTAAAATCATTACAGTAAAATAAGAGGGGGAACATTGATATGAAAAAAATATTAATATTTATAGCAGCATTTATGACAATTGGATTTGGCTCTAATGCTTTAGCTGTGGAAGCTGATGTGCTGGGCGGTGTTTCAATTCACGGCTTTATATCCCAGGGAGTCTTGATAAGCCATGAGTATAATTACCTGACTCACAACAGCAGAACCGGCAGCTTTGAGTATAATGAAATGG
>JAHITX010000066.1 GCA_018817425.1 Pseudomonadota bacterium | reverse complement strand
GTTTGGAAACTCATTATTCCCGCCGCTAAATAGTGCTAATCTCGATGATCTTTTAACTGCTTACTATGAGGAGCGGGGCTGGGATTCCAAGGAGGGCACACTCAGTTCGGGCAGAATCGAAGAGCTTACGCTTTCTCTAAAAGGCATAAATTCAGGTTTTTATAAATAGTACTAACTATTTAAATAACGCCAGAATTATACCTTTATAAAAATCAATAGCGGATTTTGGGCTCGTCTTGCATCTTGACAAAAGGCAAAAAAGCATTAACTTATCCTTCTCAATGGGCAGCTTCTGGTCGCACTAAGTTGCGCTCTTGATGATCATCTCAGTTTTTATAAAAAGGAAATACTTAATGCGTGTAAAAAGCCACCTCATAAGTTTAGTTTGTTTTGTTTTGCTTCTGAGCATGCCCGCCTTTGGGCAGAGTAATTTGTCAGTGGAAGAGCTCAAAGCGCAGTACAAAATGTATAATGATATAGCCAATAATCCTGATATTTTTTGGTTCATAGGGTTTGATGATGTGCCGGGGAAGTTTGTCAGTCGTGAGCGGTTCGAAAAAATGATGACAGAGAAAATAATGCTTATGGGTAACATAACATTAGAACAAAAAGTTGCGGCAATGACGCATAATATTAATGTTTCCCAAAAAGTCAAAGCAGACCTTCGTATAAGGGTGCTTCCTGAGCTTGAAGTTCTAATTAAAGAGCGTGAAAACTCTTCTAACCCGCATATAAACTTAAATAACAATACGAACCATCAGACTAGCGACGCGTCATCAAGTGGCTCTTCCTTTAATGATCTTGTAGGGGGAATGGCATCTGAGGAGCATTTAAATCCAATGTCATATGAAAGCTTTGTAGCATCTTCCAAAGGAACCGACATAAAAGATTCTCAAAGAGAGTCTTATGACGGCAATTGGAATAATGCGAGCAATGACAACTATTCCAGTTGCCCTAAAATGAAACCGGATAACCGATCTTCGTTTAGGGCATATCCAAATGGTCAAACTTCTGGCAACACATATAGAAATTGCGCTTATTTTGGGAATGGTTATCTTCAGCTTGAAGAAGCGTATGTGAATGGAAAACGCGAGGGTCTCGTAACAAATTATGCTTGGAGTAATGAGCATAATTTTTCTTATGCTAATCAGAGAACAAATTATTCCAATGGTAAGCGTAACGGGATACAAGATATTTATTCGGTATCGAAATCTGGCGCTGTTTATCGTATGAGATTCACAACTTATTCAGACGGCATACAACATGGGGATAGTGCACAGTGGTACGACAATGGACAGACATCGAAAGAAACTAATTTCTTTGCAGGGAAACCAACCCTTCAATATAATTATAACAGAGATGGTTCATTAAGTTACTGCACAAAATGGGGAAGTGATCATAAGCCTAGAAACTGTAAAACCGGGGAGATCCGTCGCTATTGAAGAAAGGCGGTCTAGTGGAGATCGTGTATATAAAAACCATCACTATCTGCCTGCCAATCTTCTGAAACACCCAATAGGTGCTCCTTTTTGCTGCAATATTGCTTACCATTCCAGCTCATAGCATACTTTTGGCCAGGCCTTTGGAAACGTTGATCGCTATTAATATAGCGTACACAAAAGGATGTTTTATCTGTACCGTAGGAAATCACGCCTGATTTCAGATAATCAATTAAGAGTATATCGGGAGAAGGGTAGAGTTCTGCGATTTGAGGGTATTGCTTGTGTTGTTTATAGTACTCCTCAGCATCAACCTTTAAAGAAATCGCAAGATTAGAACGGCGAAGGTTTTCTGCATAATCGCCTCCATTGGTCTGGTGCCCTTTTTCATTTACTCCGGTTAATAGCCACAAAACAAAACAGGCGAAAATTACAAAAGCAACCAAAAGGCCCGCTATAGTTTTCTTTTTCATATTTCACCTATTGTTAGACACCTTGGTTCTATTTCTGTACTTGGAGAAATTCTTCTACACATTGTTTTATTATCTTATCAGGATCAGTCACGCTTTTCTGAAGCATCTTGATTGCTCGCTCATCCCCACTAGTACCCAGTAGGCGGCATAAAGCGAGCCGTTTTGATGTTTCTGGATGTTCCGATGAGAAATAGGCAAACGCCTTAATCATTTCGGGAACTGCGATTGATCCCAGAAGGTGAAGGCCTTTGATAGCTGCTTTGCGAGTTTGCTCCTCTTCCTCTGGATCTAAGGCTGATAAAAATATATTTACTGCACGTTTATCCTGGAAATTAACTAAAGCTTTTATGGCTGCATCACGAGTATCTGCCCGTGAGGCAGCACTAAGCAAGGGTTGAATAGCTGATGGGTCACCGATGGTACCCAAGGCTTTGGCTGACATTTCTCTTCCAAGCCAATAATCATCGTTTATGGTTAATGTTTGTATTAGCACTGAGGTGGCTGCCGGATCTCCTAAAGAACCAAGTGCTGGAATTATCCATGCCCATAAGCCTGTTCTTTCTTCTAAATCCTTCTTCAGAGCTATTATAAGAGGAATCACCGCCCTATTATCGTTCATCTCAGTTAAGGCTTTTACTCCTCTTGCATAATCTTCTTTGTTAGAGGATTCCAATAGAGCAAGAGTACTCTCAAAATTGCACTCTAATCGACATTGTTCCTGAATTACAGCAAACCCTACAGAAGCCATTTGATTGCGCCTTATGCACGCCTCTAAGCATATTGAAGTATCAGGTTGCATCTCTATAATTGGAAAACTGTTTTTCTCGATTTCTCCGTTTAATGCTTCTTTTCCTTTTACAGGGGGATTTTCCCGCTGGTTACTTCCAGCAACAACAAAATTACTACTGATGTACAACAGAATTAAGGTTATATAAAGAGACAACTTTAAAATATGCATTAATCATTTCCTTTTTCTAAGGTTAAGCGGTCGAGGAAGATAGGTGGAAGATAGGTTACGTATTACATTTATAAACTTATTTATCAAAAAGCAAATATTTATTTGCCATTTGCTCGCGTTAGCAGCTTTAAGCACACTTTCAACAAATTCGCCATCTCCCAAAATCCTCTCGTCACCCTTTTTCAAAAGCCTTCTCATTGTTGTTGAGATGGAAACGTTACCGGTTCTTAGCAGTAAATGAAAATGGTTGGGGATAAGAGCCCATGCATAGCAATCTGTTTTCGTTTCTGTCAGGATAATACCCAGACGGCTTAGAAAATGATCCCGGTCTTCATCATTTTTTAATATTTTCTGCCTGTCAATTCCCCTGACAATTATATGATGCATCGCTCCAGGAGCTTCTATTCGTGATTTTCTTGGCATAAAACTCAATTAGAAATTAGCCGGTATTAATCAAGTTTAATAGTTTAAAACGTTCCCAATACTACCCCTTTCCCACGTTTTCTTTGTTAATCATCAAAAGTTTGCAAGTTGAGTTCTTCTGACAGTTTTGTAAATACCCTGACAAAGCTTTGTGTCGTTTTCTGGTCGTTTATGAGGCTAAAATACTTTGAACAACTTCTATAACTGATCTGGGTAGAAAAACGAGATTTACCTGCCATATCCTCAAAGGTAAATGTAAAGAAAAGGCTTGGTATGGGACAGCCACTCTGAGATCCTTTGTGCCAGTTGGCCAATTTCTGCTCAATAGACATTCTGGCAATCAGGTCAAACTTTTCCTTATTGATTTCAGTCATATCATTGAAAAGTTCTACAGATTCAAAATTGAACGTTAATAACTCGAAGAACATATCTGCTGGAGAATGAATTATATATTTTTCATTTCCAACCCAAGTGTGCGCAGTAAAAATCTCATAGGAGAAATATTCTTTATCTATTACTAGTGCAAGCCTTTGAGGATGTTTTGTTGTTGCCGTAAATGTGTCTGGAAGTGTTTTTAGATTTCTGACAATATTAGTTGTGCCGCATCCGGAGACTGCGAATAGGATTAACAGGCTCATAGCAACCTGTCTCATGATATTTAAATCACAATATCTCATTAGTGGTCTCCTCTTTTTTAGAATTACAACCAACTATAGCGATATAAAATATTGCCACGCCAGAGTATTCGTACTTATTACTTATAATATTGTGCCGAGCTATTAGCTCCCGATTGAACCTTATTGCTCTTTAAACAGACTCTCCAGAATTGCTGATGTGGCTTTAGTCAGGTTCTCTTTCCCAGGCTCTTTTTCATCAAAATCGAATAACCCTTTTTCCTGTTTGTTTCCTACTTCGTTGAATTGGTCATCAAATACGACTAGTTGCAAATTATAATTCAAAGCGGTCCGAACGTATGTATCTGTTTTCCATTCCAGCATCTTGACATAATAGACATATGCCCCTTTTTGTTGCCCCAGCAGGTTTTTTTTGACAGTCGAAAATGACCATGAGAATGGTATTCTTTGCTGCTCGGCAGAGACATTTCTAAACTTCATGGTTCTTACAATCATTGATCCGAAATCTTCGGCCAAGGGGTTTCCTGACTTTGAATAAACACTGGACGGGATTCCATACTTATTTCTCTCTAGCCCAGTAAAATCAGGGGATTTATTTGAATTCTGCACGTAGGGCCTCAGGTCGTGAACAGCCAATATTATTTTCTTGTTTGTGTGTATTCTGAAATTTAATCGACCCTCATGGTCGAAGCTAGGACTCGTCGCGCAACCCGACAACAAAATGGTCAGAATTGAAAGAGTTAACAATCTCATAGTAATGCTCCTTTTGTTTCATATTGTATAGTTTGACAGCCGTTCCGCAGAATTATATTATTAATGAGAATTCTCACTTTGCGCAGGATAATGACATTTTCTCTCAGCCATTTCAACAAGAACTCGCAAAAACCCCGTCTTTTTTAAGTATTTGACTCAATTATGAGATTTGAGAATTGAGAAGATTGAGAGGTGAGAAGGGGTCGGACCAAGGCAAGCCGTTTAACGACGGATTTAGAGTAGCATCAAACAGCATAAAATTTAATTACATCAAAGCAAATACTGCTTTGAGCATTTTCGGCGAGAAAGCCCGTTCAAGGACGTTGGAGCGAAACAACTCCGGGAGGGACAATTTAAGGGCTTCTCTCTGAATTTTTAATCTGGATAAGGAATGATGTGGTGGTCAGCTAATAGCTGGGATGCCGGATAAACGTAACGATTAGATAAGGAATTCGCAGCATGAGAGAACCGCCGGAAGCAAAGTGCACATTACCAAAAGTGCAGCAATAGAACTGTTCTCTCAATTTGGCTAAGAGTATATTTTGCTGATTATATTTGAATTATACTTCGCACATTTTTGCTTGACATAAGGAGTATAGAATGTCTAATACTACCCCAATTATGCGACATCGTGTCACACCATAGAATTCACCGGACGGCTTTGCCGATCCGCTGAAATGACATGTTTGACCAGCTATTCGGCATGTAAAGCATCAAGGACAGCACTGGGATTTCTTGATGCGATTCGCAACAATGCTTTCGCTGGCCCTTCAGGCTTTCTTCTTCCTTGCTCCCAATTCTGCAATGTTCGAATACTGACTCCAATCATAAGTGCGAATTCACTTTGAGAGACATTGAGTTTTTCTCGTACTATCTTTATCTCAGGTGGCCCTATTTCATATGTTCGGCTTGCGGTGCTTCGTCCGGCTTTGATTTCTCCGGCTTCTTTGATGCTTGCGACAAGTTTTTCAAAATGATCTTTTTTCATGATAAAAACTCCTTAACAAATTTACGGAGCAGCTTGAGCTGTTCCGTCGTAAGATCTTCCTGTTCGTTCTTTCTGTATGGAAAAAGCATAAAAATAGTGTCAGGAAGATTCAAGTAGTAAATTACCCGCAATGCTCCTCTTTTTCCAAGTCCCGGAAGATTCCAACGGATTTTTCGTAAGCCTCCACTCCCTTTGATCAGACTTCCGGCGTCCGGCCGTAGCATTAAAGCAGTCTGGAGCATCCGATAATTATCATCGGTCGTTAGTCGATGAATTTCCTTCGTAAATATAGTTGTTTCTATAAAAAGCATAATCTATTATACGCCATTGGCGTATTTTGTCAAGGTCAATTTCTAAATTTTAGGCAATGCGGAAATAACCTGCTGCGCCGCCGTTAATGGATTTAGAATCTTACTTACTCGGCATCAGGTTAATTTGCTTTGTGTACGCCCGGCATGGTGGAAGATAGGGAACGTATTGCACTTATAAACTTAATTATCGAAAAGCAAATAGTTATTTGCCTTTGCGAGTTTCTCGCCACGTATTACAGATTTGCTAACAGCTGTTACTGTTATATTCAATCGACGGGAAAGCGATGTCATTGTTACTCCCAACTTTCTGACTGCCCAATAGCACAATAGGCTGCGCGCCTGAACAGTTTCCCGCTGTCTTCCGGCAGCCCAGACTTTTTCCTGTTCAACTGCAAGAACTTCGGCAACTCTGGTTGCTACTCCGTTTAAGTTAAAGCCACGACTCAGAAGAGCATATTTATTTTCCATTTGCTCGTTAGCAGCTTTAAGCACACTTTCAACAAATTCGCCATCTCCCAAAATTCTCTCATCACCCTTTTCAAAAGTTTTTGCCGCTCGAAGCGCTTTTACCGCAGCCCATCCACCCATGCTACGAATAAGCCCGCCGCCTGTTAGATCTGTTCGTTTCCCTTGTTCAATCCCTTTGTTAACAAATTGTCGGTAGGTTCTCCTTGCCTTACCGGCTTTTTCGCCAAAAAGCCCTAAAACCTTATCCGTATTTTGCCAATCACAGTTTGCTTTTGCCATCAATACACTATGGCCGCAGTATGGATAATTGTCCAATGTTGTTAAATCAGGAACAAGTCCGGCCCTAAGAGGGTTTAGATGGATGTAGCGCACCAGTTCCAATAAGTAAGAGTCTTCCTGGCATAAAATAGATTTGTAGCGGTTTTGAAACAGATGTCCAGATCTGCGGTGTCTGCGGTTGTACCATAGTGCGTATCCGGTCAAAAGCCGTCTCATTGTCGTTGAGATGGAAACGTTACCGGTTCTTAACAGTAAATGAAAATGGTTGGGGATAAGAGCCCATGCATAGCAATCTGTTTTCGTTTCTGTCAGAATAATACTCAGACGGCTTAGAAAATGATCCCGGTCTTCATCATTTTTAAATATTTTCTGCCTGTCAATTCCCCTGATAATTATATGATGCATCGCTCCCGGAGCGTCTATTGCGTGATTTTCTTGGCATAAAACTCAACGAACATATCAGCCAGAATTAAGCAAGTTTAATAGTTTAGAATGTCCCTAATACTACCCTGTATTCCTACCGCTACCCCATGTCCCCATAAATGCCTTATCCCACACGAGGCTTGATCAATTATCTCTTGAATTTGCTTCTGAATCCTATAAGACCGACTAAACCGGAGACAAGTAAGATCAAGGACGTGGGAACGGGGACTGCCTTAGCTGAAACCATAGATACAAAAACTCCACTTTGTACTTCTCCATCTGATGCATCACCCAAGATCAAAGTAACATTATTCCCTAACGCGTTTACCGGAGCGGTAACATGATGCACTACGCCTGTCAAATCGTTGAATAGAAGGCCTTCGAATTGTGTTTCCCCACCAAAAATGAAGTCAGGGAAATTGATATTTACTAGCTGATGATCAACAAAAGCTACATTGACTCCGTTGACGTAAAGACCAAAACCATCAACAAAATCAGTATTAAAGTCGTGAAGACCACCTTCCCATCGCTCATTAGTAGCGAAAATAATATCAAACGCGATTTGGTTGATACCTGGCTGCATGTCAAATGCAATATCAATTTGCGTAACATCGAAATGATCGCTCTTGCCTGTTATCGGACTGAGCAATGAATTCTGCGCTGATGTAGCAGGGTTGCCGTCGCCGGTCGATCCATAAGGCGTGTATCCCGCATCTCGAACGTTTGGTTCAACGCCACCAGAACTGATAATGATGCCTGTGCTTAACCCGAATGTATTGCTATCATCTAAAAAGGTGCCTGCAGAGGTAGCCGCAACCCGATTAGAAAATTGGTCCCATCCACATTCAGAACACTCGTGACCGGCTACCGTTACCAGTGCAGAAGTTAAATCAATACTGGTTAGCCCACTTCCAATTAACGCATTTTTGAGTTTCGCAGAATCTAATGTGGGGGCAATAGATATTGCGTAAGCATTAGAAGTAAACAGGAAAAGGCAGGCCGCGATAACAATACCAATAACACATTTAATCCTATCTGAGCTTGTTTTGTTTATTTCCACATTCGTCACGTATCGTGATAATAATATGTCTCTCATTTTCTCTTCTCCATGATAAATCTCCTTATTTTTTTAGACTTTTATATAAATATAGAAAGAATTAAAGCCTCAATTGGCAGGCATTCCTTTCTGTACTAAAACGGTCTACATCTTTTGCGTTTTCAAAAGGTTTAGGCATTAAACGAAGATCCTGATTGACAAGTTTTTGCGATCAGCCAGGGCGGAAGTATATTACGTTTTTTATCGGCTTTTAACAGTCCGGATTCAATTTTATATTTTCTTTCAATCTGTTTTTTTGCAGGAAAAAAATTCATTCCATACTTCAGGCGGAGCAGGATGATATAAGTATTCAAGATTGTTATTGTTGAAAGCATACTCTATCTGTGCAGAGATTAAAGAAATTATTTCGTTTTGCGCTTCAGCTATGGTTTTCCCGGTTACAACAATATCCAATTCATGACAATGAGCAACAAATAAATCGCCCTCTTTTTTGATTAAAATATTGACCGAAAAAGCGGCCTCATTCATATTTTTTTGCTTTTTCACTCATGATTAACTTTTCTTTATTTGATAAATATTATATTTAATTAAAAGAATTCTTGTCAAGAAATAAAATTGATAGTGATAAAAAAAGCTGACGAGAAATCATTTGCTTTTTTAATGCCGGAGGGTCTCTTTATTGCGATGCTTTTAATCCTTGCACAGTCCTTGTACAAATATTTAAAAATGAAAAAGCCATTAAAGCTTATTTGCTTTAATGGCTTGATTCCATTGACACCGAGGGGCGGAATTGAACCGTCGACACGCGAAAAATTATTGGTGTCAAAGAAAAATTATTGGAATTATTGGTGTTTTAGCAGTAAATGAAAATGGTTGGGGATAAGAGCCCATGCATAGCAATCTGTTTTCGTTTCTGTTAAGGATAATACCCAGACGGCTTAGAAAATGATCCCGGTCTTCATCATTTTTAAATATTTTCTGCCTGTCAATTCCCCTTACAATTATATGATGCATCGCTCCAGGAGCATCTATTCGTGATTTTCTTGGCATAAAACTCAATTAATATATCAGCCAGCATTAATCAAGTTTAATAGTTTACAATGTCCCTAATACTACCCCGTCCCCAATACTACCTTTTTGGGTGATATTTTCTTCCCTGACATCATTTCACCTTTTTTCAGATAAAATTATGCAGATTATTATTTTTGCCGAACGCATAACCGGCTGGCGAAATCCGGAGAGCGAAGCGACCCGGCTTTTGCCAGCCCGTTGTTAATGCGGTTGTTCGCCCTGATTATCTTGCTTTGAGGTAGTTTTTAAGATCTCTATAATAATTTTCATGCGAGCCAATCATTATTAATTCAAGAGCATCTCCGGAAAAACGGTAAGAAAGCAAAAGTTGAATGGTTTTTGTTTTGAATTTATGGACGTATACTCCGCGAAGATCGCCTTTTTTCTCCACACCAATCAAAGGGTTGTCGACAATCTTTAGAATCTGTTTGTCGAGAGCTTTTTTTTCCGGTTTATTAAATTTTTTGACCTTCTGCTCAAACGAGCGTGATTGGAAGATTTTCATTGGCAATTATCCGAATTTGTACTCCGATGATTCACCGTGTTCCAGCTCTGATAGACCTATAAAAATATCTTTAATTAGACTGTAAGTTAAATCTGGATTTTCCTCGGCACACTTCCCAATTCGTGCCCAATGTTCAATTTGACCGGTTAATGAACGCTTATCGATTTTGCTAAAAATTTTTGCGTCTCGTGCCAATTCGTCGGTAATTCTCACTGCGGTTGTCATTTTTCCCCCTCATAAAAGATTTTTACGCAAAGGTATCATAATTGATTGCATTATGCAACACATAATTGCGTATTGTGACACAATTCGCGATTGATGGCGAACAAGTTATTCACCAGACCCGGTGATCTTGTAATTTCGTATGATCAACACAAAGTGTTAGAAATAAATCTATAATGTTTAAGTTCAATTGCAAAATGATCAAGGGTTATTTTGATTTAAATTTGAACTACATATAATCTACTGACAAGAATTTTACAATAATATATTTTTTAACTTTCCAGATATCATGTTATTGTATCAAACTATCCGGAAAGAGAAGAATATATGCTTGCTATCCCTTCCAAAATACTGGAACAATTTAAAGAAATTTTAGAACTAGTAAAATCTTCAGTCACACCGGGTGGAGTTTCAGGACATATTCTATATGAAATTATCCGGTGTTATCGGCTCCACACAAGAAGGGTTGTTGTTCTTAGCAAAGTTTACTTGTTTTGAAACCGGGTAGTATTTCATTTCGTTTGTCATACCATCATGTAATATAGCATCCAAATCTTTTGGAGATTGTATTTCGGGATTTAACCACAATTCATGGTATTTTGATGAAAGGATAACAGGCATTCTATCATGAAGCTCACTAATTGATTTGCTTGCTGCTGTCGTTATAATAGTACATGACTTGTAAGCAGGTCCTGCATCGTCCTTATTTTTGTTCCATGTATTCCATAACCCGGCAAATACAAATGGTTCACCTGAAGCAATAGTTATATAATATGGCTGTTTCCGGCCTTTTTCTCCTTTCCATTCATAAAAACCGTCTGCAATAATCAGGCACCTGTGTTTTTTTAGCGCATCTTTGAAAGCGGGTTTGGTTGAAATGGTTTCAATTCTTGCATTTATCATGTGAAAACCGGTTGAAATGTCCTTTGCCCAAATTGGTACCAATCCCCAATGTAGCTTTTCCAGATTATTTTCATTCTCCTGTTTTACTATTGCAAGTACTTCCTGAGAAGGGGCAACATTGTAATTGGGCGCAAATTCACATGTAACAGAATCAATTTGAAATTTCTGCTTAAGTATTTTTAAAGGACTGAATTGGGCGAATCTTCCACACATATAGTTTTATCTTAAATAGGGGGAAGATAGGGGACATATTACACTTATAAACTTATTTATCAAAAAGCAAATATTTATTTGCCTTTGCGAGTTTCTCGCCACGTATTACAGATTTGCTAACAATGGTTGGGGATAAGAGCCCATGCATAGCAATCTGTTTTCGTTTCTGTTAAGGATAATACCCAGACGGCTTAGAAAATGATCCCGGTCTTCATTATTTTTAAATATTTTCTGCCTGTCAATTCCCCTGACAATTATATGATGCATCGCTCCCGGAGCATCTATTCGTGATTTTCTTGGCATAAAACTCAATTAACATATCAGCCAGCATTAATCAAATTTAATAGTTTAGAATGTCCCTAATACTACCCTTATACAATAGACCTATTATGTGCACTCTCAACACGACAGCTTCTTGCGGATTTGTCAGATTTATTTCGACATAGTCTCCAGCGCGGTTTGAATGTCGGAAAGAATTTCATCGGTTTCCGCAAACGACAAGCTCATCAAATAACGGACAACCATTCATGCAAGCCGAACGGTGGCTGCACGCCCCACAGCGATCCGAGCTGAAGTAACTTCGAAACGCTTCCATGTTTCGAGACTTTATCCAAATGTCCAGGAGTGTTGTCTCGTTGTCCAACAGATCGCCTTCCGCCAAACCACTCTGGAAAGAACAGGGATATACCTTCAGATCCTCCGACACGTACATCGAGAATCTACCTGCGTCGCAAGCGTCAACCATTGAAGTGTTGATATTCGTGCGTGCAAACACTCCGCTCACGCAACATGCGTCAAAACCAACCTTCAATTTCCTCTGAGGTGAGGTAGCTAATCTAAAAAACTCGTCCAGACTTGTACTATGTCGCAATAGCTTCTTCTCAAACACTTTTCGACCAGAAGGTTTGTAGTTCAGAAAGACAATGGCGTTAATGCCCCTCAGGAATTTGGGTGGCTCATTGAGCCAGTCTATTGCAGTGCCGATGCTGACGGCGTCCAATATGAAATGAACGTTGGTCTTGATACCGTTGTGGATAAGTTTCTTGATTGTATTAGAAGTTTCATCGTACGGTGGGTATGCAGAGATAGCGACAGCACCGCAATGCTTGCGCGTGGTATCGAGTATTTCATCACTCAGGCCACGACCGTTCGTAGTGTAGTTCGGAACTACTCCTTTGGAAGCTGTGTACTCAAGGATTTCAACGAAGTCTGGATGTTGGTTAGGATTGCCTCCCCCCAACGCTACTTGAAACGTCCCCATATCTGCTGCCTGATCAATCACACCTTTGTAGTCATACAGCGCCATGTGTTCACCACGTCTAGTCGAGGATTTGTAGCAAAATGAGCATCCTTTATCGCACCAATTCGTGATTGAAATATCCATTAGCTCCGGCCCGTGTGGTGACCAGAACGGGTCTTTCACCCCCTTATCCGGAACCCGGGCAAAGAAACCCGTATCTGGATTGAAAAACGACGTATAACCCAAGTTCTTGTAGCGGATGGCTTTTAGCACTAAACTACCAATAATTGTTGTAGGCGTTGATGTAGAAGCGGTCTGACTCGATCTCAAACATAGCCATGCACAGAAGCGATTCCGCAAGAGGGCCATCGCTGCTCAGCGTTGATGTGACGACGTTTTTTCCCTGTTCAATCGCCTCTTTTATCTTCTCGACAACCTCCGGTGTGAACTCATGTGATCCAGCAAGGCTGTCCGCGGCCTCTTTTGTCGTGATTTGTTTTCCGTGGTGCCGAAGCGCGGTGCTGATCTCGGAGTGCATCTGACGAAACAAATCTCCAACAGGGCCATCTCCGTCCACTCCGGCAGCTTCGAGAAAAAGCTCTTCGCTCAACTCTTCGTCTGAGATGTATACAAACGACGTAGATGAGCTGTTCGTAACGAAGTCAAATTTGATCTTCATTCTGCGCCTCTTCTATCTTTTTAATGCATTCCAGTATGGTGTTTAGCTTGTTATCCTCGTATATGTCGTCGATGACCTGTGGCAACCAAGTTACCAAGAACACTCGATCTGCTTCCAAATCCTCTTCGCTTAAAGATTTCCCATACCGAATTTCCAAATACTCCGCCAAGGTAGCATACTCGACGGAATAATACTTTTTGAACTCACCTTTGACTTCAATGGATGCGATAAACAGTGCGTCGTAGACGGTTCCAAAAAACTGCTCGCCAAGACCTCCATGAGATACCCCCAATGCTGTGAGAAACTCATTCCGATCGGGTTCCCATGAAGTTGGGAGAACCAATTTGACCTCATCTCTCATTGTGCCTCCCGCTCTTCTGCTATTTCTTTCAAGCAGCTCTGCACTTTCACAGATACCGCATTTTTGCAGGCTTCAATAGCGCCGCTAACTTCCTGCGTAAGCTGAAACTTTTCGAAGAAGTCTAGCGTGGCCTCCTTTTCATCCCAACGAGCATATGGTGCAAAATACAGTACAAGTGCTAACGCCGGAACTCCCAATCCAAGCTTTTGATCTTCGCTTAGGTCCTTAAAGCTATTGAGTAGATCGCTAACCCCATCCCTCCAATTACTGTCTCCAAAATTGGAAGAACTGGAAAACATCGCTCTAAAGAACAGCTCAGATTCTTCATCATCTAAGCCGCTAACATGATCGAGCAAAATTCGAATATTTAAATGATCCGATTCCTCTCTTTTCCTGAATAGGAACCAAGCAACTTGCGGGATATCACGCTCCGCTTCTCTGTCTTTCAAGATAGTCTTAAGTCGTTCCACGTCTTCGGTTGTTTGAATGTCTGCTGACAAAAGAGACAGATTGTTCAGATAATGCTTTCGAAAGTCATCAGAAGCCTCGCAAACGGCTAAAACTGTGTCGTTGCTTTGTTTGCGTGCCAGAACATAGGTATACCGAAAAAACCCTTCATAGATGGGCCATTCGGGTATTTTCTCAAAAATGTCTTTCACCTGTATTAGATGCGACCCTGACAGCTCCACGACGGTATAGTAAGCAAGCAAGAAATCTCGCAGTTCGTCATATGTGAATGAGACATTTTCAGCGCCCAGCGACGCAAGCCCGGTAGACGGGACTTCCCTCCGAAGAATGATATCCTCTCCTATCAAACGTTCAATAATTTTTAGCTCGGAGTCATCAAAACCTTCAACGGATATCTGCGAGAAATTTTCTTCGTTCAGCATTCGAGAACAAATTTTGTATAGGGAGCGTAACGCGTTCTGTCTTGAAGAAGTCGGAAACTCGTTGATCTTCATGGTCAGATATTCCTCGAATATATCACCCTTATAAATATCTGGCACATATCCAATATTTTTGCCTTCATTGATCTCACAAAAAATCCGCAGTAAGATTAAATCGTTTTTCAAGAACTCCGTTGCATGCCTGGAAAGACTAACTTTAATTTGAAAATGACGAAGGTAAGCGCTTAGTAGCCGTGATTTGTTGTCGTCCGACATCTCGCTGCGAAGGTCTTTCACACGATACAAATGATCGGAGAATTGAGGTTCGAATACCCCTGCGAATTTATGATCAAAAAATTCGGTCCGACAGGTTAATACGATCTTTACGAAGTCATACTGGCACAAGGCTTCAAGGAAAACTCGGAGCTCGGTGACAAACCCATTAAGGTCGCCAACTTCGTTTATTCCGTCGATGGCTATTACAAACGGCTTTTGGCACTCTTCGGCAACATTGTTAAGCAATGTGAAAAGATCGTGGATGTTTGGGACATCTGGAGCAAACCGATTGTTTTTGATATACGACAGAATTCGATTGGGACCTGAGTAATCGTTCAATGACCGAGCAGGGATGAAGATTGTGGGAACCTCAAATGTCCTAAATTGATTTTCGATCAAGTCGCAGATGAAGTTTGTTTTTCCCTGCCCCGCCATGCCAGTAACTAAAAATATCTTGGCTTGTGCAATTCCAATTTTCTTGGAGACCCTCTCAAGCGAATTGAACACTCCGCTTCCGTTTGATTCGATGTTATATTGAAACACTTTCCAGTAGCCGGTTAAGTAGTCGGTAGGTTTAAACCGCTTAGCACTGTCACCATACCAAGAGAACGGAGAAACATGCTCTTGAATAGCTTCAAGCGCAGTGCTTTGTTGAACCAGACGTGCCCGAAGTTTAGAAAGGCTATTTGGAGCCTCCAACGTGTTGATTTCGCGCAGATTGTCTGCAACGGGTTTGATTTTAGCCATGCATAGCAGCTCATTGAAATGGGATAGGTCAATTCGCAGTAGATCATCATCGATTTTTCTGTAGAAGAACATAGGATTTGCGAAATACCGCATCTCCTCTTTCGTTTCTGAAGTCTCCACAAAGACCGAGGGAATATATTTCTTGGTTCGCTTCTCATCCTCTATCTTTTGTTGGCTAACGGCAAGGAACGCGTCCAAATTGCTTCGAAATTGAAGAGTTGCATCTGTCTTTTTGAACTCTACTTCGAGATGGCCATTGATGTTTTCGAGTTGCTCATTAGTGAGCTCACCAAGCATTTTAGCCAAGTCTTGAAAATCGAGAATGTCGCTCGAGGGGTCGAACTCAATTGACAGGCTGTTCGCCGCTTCTGTCAACTTTTGGGAAGTGTAAGATTTCTGTCTCTCAGTTATTACATATACGTAGAGGCTGTCAAAATCATTGCCAAGACCGTGAGACTCAAATTTCTCCAACGTTTCAACTACTTTGCTGCTTGATGAGTCAGAAGTGATTTGGATAGAGGTCCTGCTAGTTTTGCATCCTAGATCAATGGCTGGGAAGTTCATTTGGATGCGGTTTTGGTTGCACAGATCAGGGCAGTTGAAAGCTATCGCGAAGATGGGGATAAAGAAGTCCTCCGCGACCTTGTTTATGTCGAATAACCCCATGGCGTTTGCGACTTTCACCTCGTGCGCAAAACGCCCCAAAAGAGTACTTGATCGTTGTAGGAGTTCTTGCCGTGTCATATTTTGATCAATACACTCGGTTTTTTAGTTTTCATTAGTAGCATCTATGAGCACTTGCACAGTTTTCAACAATACACTAAGTCGCTTGGTGGCCTGGAAACATTTTCGCAGCTATTCAAGCAATAAAATGAAGATCCAAGAACATCGACTTCCGGCTTCGTGACATCGCGGACTCGTGCTTTCTGCGAACTGCTGCAAGTGGCCGAATGCTATCAGATAGGTTTCGACTTAGTCTGACATTGACTGATAGATTAAGTCTCAAATTTTACATTTTATTGCAACTCATGACTTTATTTATCAGGCTCTAACAAGTTATTCACCAGACCCGGTGATCTTGTAATTTCGTATGATCAACACAAAGTTTTAGAAATAAATCTATAATGTTTAAGTTCAATTACAAAATGACCAAGGTTTATTTTGATTTAAATTTGAACTACATATAATCTATTGACAAGAGTTTTGCAATAATAAGGTTTTAAACCTTTCAGATGACATGTTATTTATCAAACTATCTGGAAAAAGGAGATTATATGCTTGCTATTCCTTCCCAAATACTGGAACAATTTAAAAAAATTTTAGAACTAGTAAAATTTCAAATCACACCGGGTGGAGTTTCAGGACATATTCTATATGAAATTATCCGGTGTTACCGGCTCCACACAAGAAGGGTTGTTGTTCTTAGCAAAGTTTACTTGTTTTGAAACCGGGTAGTATTTTATTTCGCTTGTCATACCATCATGTAATATCGCATCCAAATCTTTTGGAGATTGTATTTCGGGATTTAACCACAGTTCATGGTATTTTGATGAAAGGATAACAGGCATTCTATCATGAAGCTCACTAATTGATTTGCTTGCTGTTGTTGTTATAATAGTACATGATTTGTAAGCAGGTTCTGCATCGTCTTTATTTTTGTTCCATGTATTCCATAACCCGGCAAATGCGAATGGTTCACCTGAAGCAATAGTTATATTACCAAACTTCCGGGATTTGATTCCAGTTTGTCGTATAAAAAGGAGAACGTTTTTCAAAAACAGTATGCCAGGGTTTGGCTTTTGCAAGACCTGTTGCCGCATAAACCAGGGTGTCTGAGCCCATTTTAAGGTTTACGGTATCAAGAGCTTTCATCAGTTTTTCCGAGCGATTCCGGTCTCTGACATCAAAAAGCCCCATTTGAATACGGGTATCGTGCAACAAATCTTTGAACATAATTCCCGCCTTTTTATACATACGGCCTTTTTTATATATCTCTTCGAGAGCCTTGCTTGCATATCCTATAAGCTCTCCTGTATCATTGGTTGCAACAGGGAGCTCTATTGTTTTAAGGTCATAATAAAAGTCTTTAACCTTAAACCTGTTTGTCATCAAAAAAACTGAAAGCGAAGAGGTAACCGACTTTTCCATGCGCAGTTTTTCAGCACCAATGGAGATATAAGTTGCAATTGCTTCTTTAAGTGCCGAAAGGTTTTCAATCGGATGCTTGAAGGTTCTTGAAGCGGTAATTCCCTTCTTGGGCGGAGGGCAGGTTTCAATCGAATAACAGGGAATCCCTTGCAGCTCCTGTATTATCCTTGTGCCCCAGACTCCCAATTTGCGCTTTATCCGATTTGTGAGGAGACTATTTGCATCTCGTAGCTGAAGGGCGTTTTTTATACCTGTTCTTTCAAGAAATTCAGAGTAGCTGCTTCCTATACCCCAGATGTCCGATACTTTTGTTGCGGCAAGGGCACTTTCTGCGCGTGAGGAGACAGTAAGATCTATGACTGCCTTTGTTCCCGGTGTTTTTTTAGCAGTTTTATTTGCAAGTTTAGCAAGAGTTTTTGTTTTGGCTATACCTATGGATATGGGAATTCCTGTCCATTGCTTTACAGCAGAACAGATCTTCTGCCCGTACTCGGTTAGGTTTTCATAACTGAACCCGGATAAATCAAGAAAAGCTTCATCAATGGAATAGATTTCGATGTCTTCTGCAAACCCGGAAAGAGTTTCCATAACCCGCTGCGACATGTCGCCGTAGAGTGCATAATTGGACGAAAAGACCTTTACTTCGTGCCTTTTAATCATGCCGGACAGCTCAAATATGGGGGCGGCCATTTTTATGCCGAGCGCTTTTGCTTCATTTGACCTTGACACTATGCAACCATCGTTGTTGGAAAGCACAACAACAGGCTTTCCCTCAAGCTTAGGGTTGAAAACACGTTCGCAGGAAACATAAAAGTTGTTGCAGTCAGCCAATGCAAAAATTGAAGACATAAATATCCGTTACTTTTTTCCGGCAATCATAAAAAACCTGATATCAAAGAGGATGTATAACATTTGTCACAACACCCCATATATCAAAATCCATCTCTTTTTCTATCTCTATAGGTTTGTATTTTTTATTTTCCGGTATCAGATAAATCCTACCCTTGTTTATTCTGATTCTTTTGACTGTAAGTTCTCCATCAATAATCGCTATTACCACCTTCTTATTGGCCGGTTCAAGAGAGCGATCCACAATAAGAATATCCCCAGGGTGTATTCCGGCATCAATCATGGAATCGCCCGCAACCCTTACAAAGAATGTTGCGGCAGGATGTTTTATAAGATGCTTGTTTAAATCAAGTTTTCCCTCGATATAATCTTCAGCAGGTGACGGAAAACCTGCTGTAACCGGCACCATGAACAGCGGCCTCTCGCATTTTGTTGTACTATCCGGATAATATATGGCTTTTACTTTTGTAACCATTTTAATTTTCTACTATTATGAAATTCGGGTAATTTAAGATCTAATCAGCTATAGCTTAAAAAGTATAACTTATGTCATGATATGTCAAATGTCAGCATTCTCGTGTTTCAAGTTTATTGCCATATGCAGTTTGTTTATGCTATTATGACAAAAATTATTTTTGTATGATCAAATTTAACTATAAGGAGAATTAATATGTTTCAAATCAGGCGGTTTGGCAATATTAAGGTATTTGCCATGATATGTGCGGCTCTTATGATTTTAATTTCAGGATGCGCATCTTTAAGCAAGGATGAAAACAGCGCCAGGTCAAGCTCTTATGTTCAGAAAAAAAACGATGATTTGCCCAGTTACTTAGATTTTGGTGATGTTCTTATTCCAAAAGAGCTTAAAATAAACACTGAAAAATCTTTTATATATAAAACAGTAGGTCTTCCAGCTGGTGTTCTTGCATTAAGCGGCAGAGTTGAGCTTAACTCTCTTTGCACTTTTTTTGAAAATAATATGGCTAAAGATAACTGGAAACTTGTCAGTTTATTTAAATCCCCACGCACACTAATGCTATTCCAGAAGCAAAACAGATGGTGTGTCATAAATGTTGTTGATGGTACTATGTTTACGGATGTTGAAATTTGGGTTGCACCCTCGGTTGCTGATAACAATTCGGGCTTAATTAAATAAATTTTTTTTACGGGTATATAAACTATGGCACAAATGAAGAATAAGAATATTGTTATCGGAATAAGCGGTGGGATTGCTGCATATAAAAGTGCTGAACTTTTAAGGCTTATTCAAAAGCAGGAAGCAAACGTGCGTGTTGCCATGACACATAATGCCGGTTACTTTGTAGGCCCTCTCACATTTGAAGCTCTTTCGGGAAAACCCGTATATATGAATTCTTTTGAGAAGGGCTCAAATTCTGAAATAAGACATATTGAATGGGCCAAAGATCTTGATGCTGTTGTTGTTGCGCCTGCCACTGCCAATATTATAGGTAAAATTGCAAACGGAATAGCAGATGATGCTTTAAGTACATTTCTGCTTGCAGTTACTTGTCCTGTGTTGATTTGCCCTTCAATGAATACAAATATGTATGAAAAAATTTCCGTTCAAAGAAATATTGAAATTTTAAAAAAAGACGGATTTTTTATTGTAGAACCGGCTTCAGGCGAACTTGCCTGCGGTACCAGCGGGCAGGGACGTCTCCCGGAGCCTGAAGAAATATTGGACAGACTTATTTACAGCCTTTGCCCCAAAGATTTTAAAGGCAAAAAAATACTGGTGACTGCCGGTCCTACAAGAGAACATATAGATCCGGTAAGATATATAAGTAATCCGTCTTCAGGCAAAATGGGTTATGCTATAGCAAGAGCTGCAGAGCACAGAGGCGCTGATGTTACTCTTGTTTCTGGTCCTGTAAACCTTAGCCCGCCTTTTAATGTTGATACAGTTAAGGTTGTTTCTGCAAATGATATGGCGAAAGCGGTTTTTGATAAGGCTAAAGATTATGACATAATAATCAAAACAGCAGCAGTTGCGGATTACAGGCCGAAAGAGGCCGCTTGCGAAAAGATTAAAAAAAGTCATGATGAAATATCGCTTGTTCTTAGCAAAAATGAAGATATTTTGCTTAAACTTGGAAAAAATAAAAAAAATTGTATCCTGGTCGGATTTGCTGCGGAAACACAAAACCTGGAAGTAAATGCAAGGGATAAACTTGCCAGAAAAAACCTTGATATTATTGTCGGGAATCTTGTGGGTGAAAGAAACGATGAAAACAATAACGAAAGATCTCCGGTTTTTGGTATGGATACAAATGAGGTAGTGTTTTTTTTCAGAAACGGAGAAAAAGAACATTTGCCGCTCATGGAAAAAGACATGGTTGCACATGCTCTTCTTGACCGGATAAAAGATCTTAATAGATGAAAGTGGCTCAGTTAATCATATTTATAAGGCAAGGAAAGACTTTATAAGAAAGCAAAAAATATGGAAGATGTTTATGATGTTTTAAAAGAAATCAGTGCAACGCTAAATTTCATGGCAAAAACAGGTTGTGCCGGGTTTGATTGCTCAGAAAAAACCATAGATATGTTAAATAAACTTGATAAAATATCATCTGCATCCACTGAATCTCTTGATACAATACAAAGCGAACTAAAAGAATGCAAAAGATGCAAGCTTTGCAGCGGACGGACAAATATTGTATTTGGTACGGGAAATCACAATGCAAAGCTTGTTTTTGTCGGAGAAGGCCCTGGTTCTGATGAAGATAAAAAGGGAGAGCCTTTTGTAGGAAGGGCAGGGCAGCTTTTAACCAAGATAATTGAAGCAATTAATCTTAAAAGAGATGAGGTATATATCTGCAATATTATCAAGTGCCGCCCGCCTTCAAACCGGAATCCTGAGACTGATGAAATAAAGGCATGTTTCCCGTTTTTAAAACGTCAGCTTGATGCAATCGGTCCTGATTATATTTGTGCGTTAGGCACTTTTGCGGCACAGACCCTGCTTGAAACGAATGAGCCGATTTCAAAATTAAGAGGACGTTTATTTGACTATCGGGGCATGCAAGTCATGCCTACATATCATCCTGCATATCTTTTACGAAGTCCTGAAAAAAAACGCGACGTATGGGAAGATATGAAAAAGCTTATCGGCTTAATGAAAGGCAATGAAAATATATGAAAACTGTAGCATGCAGAATAATATTATTTTTCCTGTCTTTGATTATACTTATTCCCGCGGATTATGCTTTTGCCGGCGGGCAGGATATATGCCTTATCAATATTTCAGCAGATATAAATCCGGGTATTGCCGATTATTTAAAAAGCGGAATCAAATATGCCGAGAAAAACGGTTTTGGCTGCATCATAATAACACTAAATACTCCTGGAGGGCTTGCGGACTCTATGCGTGAAATGGTTGTTGATATCCTTGCATCAAAGATCCCGGTTGTGGTTTATGTTGCGCCTGACGGAGCAAGGGCGGCTTCTGCCGGAGTTATAATCACTATGGCTGCGGATATAGCAGCAATGGCTCCCGGTACAAATATCGGAGCTGCGCACCCTGTGGGAGCAGGAGGAAAAGATATAGGCGGAACAATGTCTGATAAAATTACAAACGACATGGCCGCATACGCCAGAAGCATTGCAGCAACACGATTCAGGAATGTTGAGTGGGCGGAAAATGCAGTTAGAAAAAGTGTATCTATTACTGAAGCAGAAGCGCTTAAAGAAAATGTAATTGATTTTACAGCAAAAAATCTTGATGATTTGATAAAAAAAATAAATGGACGAAAAATTAAGGGCAAAGGTATATTAAAGCTTGATGAATATAAGATAACCAAATACAAAGAGACTCTTAAAACAAAGATTCTGAAAACTATCGGGAATCCGAATATTTCTTATATTCTTATGATGATAGGACTTGCAGGTCTTTATTTTGAAATGGCTCACCCAGGTGTGGTTTTTCCGGGAGTAGTAGGTGGGATCTCGCTTATACTGGCATTTTTTTCTTTTCAGGTACTTCCAATAAACTATACAGGGATGCTTCTTATAGCGCTTGCTGTTATATTTTTTATTTTGGAGATGAAGATTGCCAGTTACGGAATGTTAAGTGTGGCAGGCGTTGTATCATTCTTATTAGGCTCTCTTATGCTTTTTGAAGGGTCGGTTCCCGGCATGAAAATTTCGTTTGATGTACTTCTGTCTACAATTATTTTTGTTTCGCTCTTTTTTGTAACGGTTTCCGCACTAGTTTTCAAGGCTCAGGTTTCAAAATCAAGATCGGGTTCTGAAGGTTTGATTGGAGAAACAGGAATAATAAAAATAGATACCAAACCTGAAGGAAAAGTTTTTGTGCATGGTGAGTTGTGGAAAGCAAGATCAAAGATTCCTTTATCTGAAGGAACTAAAGTTAAGATTGTTGAAATAGATAACCTGGTTTTGGAAGTCGAGCAGATTGATAAATAAATTTAAAAAAGGGGAATAAAATGTATCCGATTATTGCCATATTGTTTATTGTAATATTCTTTCTTGCTACATCCATTAGAATATTAAATGAATATGAACGGGGAGTTATATTCAGGCTTGGACGTGTTATCAAGGCAAAGGGTCCTGGAATAATTATCCTGATTCCTTTTGTTGACCAGATGGTTAAAGTCAGCCTCAGGCTTATTGTTATAGATGTTGATCCTCAGGATGTAATAACAAGAGACAATGTTTCCGTTAAGGTGAATGCGGTTATTTATTTCAGGGTAATAGATACTGTAAAGGCTATTATTGAAGTTGAAAATTTTCAGTATGCGATGACTCAGCTTGCACAAACTACTATAAGAAGCATTTGCGGTCAGGCGGAACTTGATGAACTGCTATCGGAAAGAGATAAAATCAATTCCCAGATACAGGAAATTCTTGATACACATACAGATCCGTGGGGAATAAAGGTTGCAACCGTAGAACTCAAACATATTGATCTTCCGCAGGAGATGCAAAGAGCTATGGCCAAACAGGCCGAAGCTGAAAGAGAGAGGCGGGCAAAAATAATTAATGCGGAAGGCGAGCAGCAGGCTGCGACTAAACTTGCCGAAGCTGCTCAGATAATAGGGGATTATCCTATGGCCTTACAGCTTAGGTATCTTCAGACCATGAGGGAAATGTCTTCCGAGCAGAATACAACAACTATTTTTCCTGTTCCGATAGATATGTTTAAGCCATTTATAGATTTAGCATCTGCTATGACATCACAGAAAAAGACAGATTAATACAAAGGCATCTATTTTATTGACTTTATAGAAATAAATAGTTTAAGGTAGGATTTATTTTATAAGATATTACCGCTATCATACTAATTAGTTTTAATTTTATAGCGGAGGCGTAGCTGCTTCCGCTTATGCTTTTTACAAGGACAGAGAAAGGAGATTGAAATTCAGATGGGCAGCAAGAAAAAAGTAGTAAAAGAAAAACCTCTTGATAAAATGACCGCTAAAGATTTGAGAGAACTTGCAATAAATACTCCCGGAGTTACCGGAGCTCATGGCATGAATAAAGATGAGCTTATAGGTACGATCAAAGAGGCCAGGGGCATAGTGGATGCTCCCTCTAAAAAGACCAATGCAAACGTTCGGGAATTAAAGGTTAAAATTAAGGAATTAAAGTCAAAGCATGAAGCTGCTATTGGTGATGATAATTCTAAAATGTCAAAGATATATCGAAGCAGGATAATAAAGCTAAAGAAAAAGACAAGAGTTTAATTATTATCATTTATCTTTTTGGATTAGAGTATATGTGTCAAGGTGTCTTATGATAGACTCATCTTCTCTGGCCTTTGATATTGACGGCGTTGTTGCCGATATAATGACTTTGTTTATTGATATCGCAAGGGATGATTATAATATAGATTTCAATTATGATGATATTACATCCTATTATATCGAAGAATGTATCAAAATCGACCCGGAGATAATAAGTGATATAATAAATAAAATACTTGATGGCCAACATAGTGCCCCCTTAAAACCGATTGAAGGATCAGCAAGGGTGCTAAGCAGGTTGAGCAAACAAGGGCCGCTGCTGTTTGTAACCGCAAGACCATATATCGGGCCGATACACAATTGGATATCAGAAACATTATCGGTTAGCCCTTCCCTGGTGGAGGTAATAGCTACAGGTTCCTTTGAAGCAAAGGCTGGCGTTCTTTTAGAAAAAAAAATATCATTTTTTGTGGAAGACAGGCTTGAAACATGTTTTGCTTTAAATGAACAAGGTGTTACGCCTGTTGTTTTTAAACAACCGTGGAACAGAGAAAAACACCCGTTTATTGAGGTAGGAAGCTGGGATGAACTCGAATCATTTATTAATTTCAACGGTTTTGCTAATGGTTCTGCAAAATGAACAAACATCCGATTGATAGTATCATAAGTTCATTTATTGAAACTCTTGCTTCTGAAAAAGGATATTCCCATAATACCTGCCGTGCTTATGCAAATGATCTTGATGAGTTTGCATCCTTTGCTGCTAAAAAATCAGGGCTAAACAGCGATGAAGAGTCTGAGAGAAAAATATTTATGGTAGAAGATGCTGATCACTTGTTGATCAGAGCATTTCTTGGTTATTTGCACAAGAAGGATAAAAAAAGTTCTATTGTCAGAAAGCTTTCCGCTCTCAGGTCATTTTTTAAGCATCTCGTAAGGCATAACATTATATCAAATAATCCTGTTGAATTGATATCAACGCCTAAACAGGATAAAAATATTCCGGCTTATCTTACTGTTGACGAAATGTTTCATCTGCTTGATTCAATAAAAACCGATACGGTTTCCGGCTTAAGAAACCGTGCCATTTTTGAGACTATGTATTCTTCCGGTATAAGAGTGTCAGAGCTTGCAGGTCTTAATGTTTCAAGTATTGATTTTGGGGCCGGTTTAATAAAGGTATTTGGAAAGGGTGACAAAGAAAGGATTGTACCTATAGGCAGTAAGGCTATGGATGCAATAAAGTTATACAGGGAGAAGCTGGGAAAAGACAAAAAAATATCAGATGAGAACAATCCGCTTTTTTTAAATAAGAATAAAGGGCGTCTTACTACAAGATCTATTGCCAGAATACTTGAAAAATTTGTAAAAGAATTTAGTATTTCAGTGCCTGTTTCGCCTCATGCGTTAAGGCATTCTTTTGCCACACACATGCTGGATGCCGGTGCAGACCTAAGGGTTGTTCAGGAATTATTGGGACATAAAAGCCTTTCAACTACGCAAAGATATACGCATGTTGGCATAGGCAGGCTTATGGAGACATATGACAAGGCTCATCCAAGAAAATAATTTGTATTATAAAACAGGAAAATGAAATCATGAATTTCCATGGAACGACAATTCTTGCTGTCAGGCATAAAGGGAAAATAGCAGTTGCAGGTGACGGTCAGGTGACTCTTAATAATACTGTTGTTAAACACACGGCTAAAAAAGTAAGAAGGATATACAATGATACCATTATAGTAGGATTTGCAGGAGCTACTGCCGATGCCTTAAACCTTTCGGAACGTCTTGAAGAAAAACTTGAAAGATATAACGGCAATCTTACAAGAAGCGCTGTTGAACTTGCGAAAGATTGGCGTACTGATAAGTATTTAAGACGTCTTGAGGCGCTCATGATAGCAGTTGATAGCACCAGAATTTTTCTTATTTCAGGAAACGGGGATGTTATAGAACCTGATGAAGGTGTAATCGGCATAGGGTCAGGAGGGATTGGAGCGCAGGCTGCAGCTACTGCTTTAGTCAAAAACTCCGGTCTTAGTGCAAAAGAAATTGTTGAAGAATCGATGAAAATAGCTTCATCTCTTTGCGTGTTTACAAACGAAAAAATAACTATAGAAGAACTTTGAAAATATGGAAAATTTAAAACCATCGGAAATAGTAAAAGAACTTGATAAATATATAATCGGCCAGCATAAGGCTAAAAAATCGGTAGCAATAGCATTAAGAAACCGCTGGCGCAGACAGCAGGTGCCTGATGAGCTTCGCGATGAGATTGCGCCTAAAAATATCATACTTATAGGTCCTACCGGTGTAGGTAAAACGGAGATTGCCAGAAGATTGTCAAAGCTTACGGATTCACCTTTTAACAAAGTTGAAGCATCCAAGTTTACCGAAGTTGGATATGTAGGGCGAGATGTTGAATCTATGGTAAGGGATCTTCTTGAATTAACCGTAACCATGGTAAAATCAAAGGAACAGGAAGATGTAAAAGAGAAAGCTATGGTTCTTGCGGAAGAAAGAATGCTTGATGTCCTGCTTCCAAAATCAAACCGTCAGGAAGTTGATAAAACCAATGAATCAACTGAAGCCGGATTGGAACCTGTTATTGCTGAAAGCCCGGATGCATCCACAACAAGAAATAAACTCCGTGACATGCTCCGCAAGGGAAAGCTTGATGACCGCATTATAGATCTTGATATTTCAGAAAGACAAATGCCTGTGGTAGAGGTGTTCTCCAATTTAGGCATGGAAGAGATGGGTATCAATTTTAAGGATATGCTTGGCGGCATGATGCCTAAATCAACAAAGAAACGTAAAATAAAAGTATCCGAAGCTATGGAAGTATTGACATTGGAAGAATCCCAGCGGCTTGTGGATATGGATAAAGTTGTAAAAAATGCGATTTTAAAGGTTGAGCAGTCAGGAATTATATTTATCGATGAAATTGATAAAATAGCCGGGAAAAACGGCGGATCAGGGCCTGATGTCTCCAGGGAAGGGGTACAGAGAGACCTTCTTCCGATAGTTGAAGGTAGTGTGGTTATGACAAAATATGGTGCTGTCAAGACCGATCATATTCTTTTCATCGCATCCGGCGCATTTCATGCGGTTAAGCCTTCAGATCTTATACCCGAACTTCAGGGGCGTTTCCCTATACGTGTTGAGCTTGATGCGCTTGGCCAGAAAGAGTTCGTAAGGATTTTAAAAGAGCCCAAAAATGCTTTACTTATCCAATATATTGCGATGCTTAAAACAGAAGGGGTTAATATCATTTTTGAGTCTGAAGCAATTGAGGAAATTGCAAGAATTGCCGAAGAGGTTAACAATCATACTGAAAATATAGGAGCAAGAAGGCTTCATACTATTATGGAATGCTTGCTTGAAGATATTCTTTTTGAGGCTCCGGATATGCCTGGTGGGGATATTACAATTGATGCGAAAGCAGTTTTAAGTAAATTAAAGGATATTAAGGATGATGAGGATCTGAGCAGGTATATTCTTTAGGGTTAAAGGTTCACAGTTCACAGTTCAGGGTTCAGGGTTCAGGGTTGAAGGTTCAGGGTTCAGGGTTGAAGGTTCAGGGTTTAGGGCTAAAGGCTCAGGGTTCAAGGTTTTAAGGTTTAAGCTTCACGGTTTCCTCTTCATTCCCCCTTAGCAAAGGGGGACAAAGGGGGTTGTAAAAAAGGATTATGGTAAGGGATATATAAGGGAAAATGAATCCAAATGTTGCGGATATATTAATTGAAGCGCTGCCTTATATCAGGCGTTTTTACGGCATGACTATAGTAATAAAGTATGGCGGTCATGCAATGGTTGATGAACAATTAAAAGAAGATTTTGCCCGCGATATCGTACTAATGAAATTTGTCGGGCTTAATCCTGTAATTGTTCACGGGGGCGGTCCGCAAATAAACCAGGTGCTTTCCCAGATGGGGATAAAATCGACTTTTGTAAGAGGTATGCGCCTTACAGATCAACCCACAATGGATGTTGTTGAGATGGTTCTTGGCGGAAAAGTCAATAAAGCCATTGTTGCGCAGATAAATCAACATGGCGGAAAGGCAGTTGGCTTAAGCGGAAAAGATGGGGGTTTGATATTAGCTAAAAAACTTCATATAGTATTTAAGAAAGATGACTATACACCTCCGGAAATAATTGATACAGGGCTTGTAGGCGAGGTAACAAATATCAAGCCGGATATAATTACTACTCTTACCGACAAAGGGTTTATACCGGTTATTGCTCCTGTGGGTGCAGGTGTGTCAGGTGAAACTTATAATATAAATGCTGACCTTGTAGCAGCAAGTATAGCAATGGCACTTTCTGCAGGTCGCCTTATATTGCTTACCGATGTAGATGGAGTCCTTGATGCTTCGGGGGATCTGATTTCCTCGATTGATTCTGCTACTGCTAAGACTATGATGGATAATGAAAGCATTTCAGGGGGAATGATTCCAAAAATAGAATGCTCGTTGGAAGCGGTAAAAAACGGAGTTGAGAAAGTTCATATTATAAACGGTAAAAAACGGCATTCTTTACTGCTTGAATTGTTTACGGATAAAGGAATAGGCACGGAAGTAAGGAAATAGGGGTTCAAGGTTTGAGGTTTGAGGTTTGAGGTTAAACGGTTTGAGGTTTAAATGTTTCTAAAACCCATGAACAGTGAACACGGAACCTGATCGAGCTTCAAGGTAATAGGTGTGAGGTATAAACTTTTAATTGAAAAGTCCGATTATGAAAAACGATATTATTGAAAAAGCCGAAAAGGTTATTGCAAATACTTATAAAAGGCCTTCTATTGTAATTGAGAAGGGTAAGGGTTGCAAAGTCTGGGATACCGATGGAAAATCTTATATCGATTTTGTGGCAGGTGTTGCTGTATGCAGTTTAGGCCATGCTCATCCAAGGGTAGTAAAAGCGTTATGCAAACAGGCTGATATACTTTTTCACGTATCAAACCTTTACTATACTGTTCCACAGGTGGAACTTGCCGCATGGCTTGTAGAAAACAGTTTTGCAGACAAGGTTTTTTTCTGTAACAGCGGAGCTGAAGCAAATGAGGCAGCAATAAAACTGGCACGAAAATATTTCAGTGACACATGCAAAAAAGAAAGATTTAAAATAATTTCTATGGAGAGATCTTTTCATGGCCGGACAATGGCGACTTTATCTGCTACCGGGCAGCTTAAGGTAAAAAAAGGATATGATCCTATTCTAGATGGGTTTGATTTCGTACCTTTCAATGATATAGATGCCCTGGCCAATAAAATAGATGATTCAACATGTGCTGTGCTTCTTGAGCCTATTCAGGGAGAAGGTGGAGTGCGTTGCCCTGCGCCGGATTATTTAAAGAAGGTAAGAGATCTTTGTGATAAAACAGGCTCTCTTCTTATTTTTGATGAAATACAAACAGGAATAGGGCGAACCGGAAAACTTTTTGCTTATCAGCATTTTGGGGTTGAGCCGGATATAATGACCCTGGCCAAAGCTCTTGGAAACGGCCTTCCAATAGGAGCAATGCTTGCAAAAGACTTTGTTGCTTCAGCCTTTGTGCATGGCTCACACGCTTCTACTTTTGGAGGTACCCCTGTTGTGACATCTGCTGCACTTGAAGTATTAAAAGTTATTTTTGAAGAAAAAATATTAGAGCATTGTGAAAGAATCGGTGCTTATTTTATGGAAAGGCTTAAGTGGCTTAAAGGCAGGCATAATTCTATTAAAGAGTTGAGGGGGATGGGACTTATGCTTGCTGTCGAACTTGATGCTGAAGGTGAAAAGGTGGTTAATGAATGCCGGGAAAGAGGGTTTCTTGTAAACTGTATACAGGATAAAATCATCCGTTTTATTCCGCCTCTTGTTATAAGCAAAGAAGAAATTGATGCTCTCATTTTATGTCTTGATGATATATTGTAAATTAATAAATTGGCCTGTAGAGACGCAAGACTTTGCGTTTTTATTGTGTGCCGTAATGATATATTGCAGAGGATGCCTTGAAAAAAGATATAATATCCATATTGGATTTAACAAAACGAGATATTGATTATTTATTAAATCGCGCAATTGAACTTAAAGAAAAGCAGAAAAAAGGGGATTCGTACAGTCCTTTCGCAGGCAAGACTCTTGGTTTGATATTTGATAAGCCATCAACTCGAACAAGGATATCTTTTGAAGCTGCAATGATTCAGCTTGGTGGAACCCCCCTTTTTATAAGCTCCAAAGATACGCAGATTTCAAGAGATGAACCGGTAAGAGATACGGCAAGAGTGCTTTCAAGATATATTGATTGCCTTGCAATAAGAACATATTCCCAGAGTCTGCTTGAAGAGTTTGCACAATTTTCTTCAATACCGGTAATAAATGCTTTAACTGATTTATATCATCCTTGCCAGGTATTAAGCGACATAATGACTGTAATGGAGAAAAAAGGGAAATATAAAAAAATTAAAATAGCATGGATTGGTGACGGAAATAATGTTGCACATTCATGGATTAATGCAGCTGCAACATTAGGGCTTAACCTTGTTCTTGCATGTCCTAAAGGATATTTACCTGACGAAAAAATATTAAAACGAGCGCTTGACAGAGGACGTGGAGAAATTTACTTAACATCAGATCCTGTTGAAGCCGCAAAAGGTGCGGATGTTTTATATACCGATGTCTGGGCGAGCATGGGGCAGGAAGAAGAACAGAAAGCAAGAAAGCTTGCCTTTAAACCATATACGCTAAGCAGCAAACTTCTTCAGCATGCAGCAGAAGATGCTATTGTTATGCATTGTCTTCCCGCACACAGAGAAGAAGAGATCACGGAAGAAGTTCTTGAAGGCCCTAAATCAGTTGTCTGGGATCAGTCGGAAAATAAGCTGCATATGACAAAAGCTATTCTTGAAGTATTAATAAGTGGCAAATCGACTTCTTGATAGATAAAATAAATAAAACCTTAAGGGTTTAGGAGAGATATAGAGTGTCGGATAAAGTTAAAAAGGTTGTTCTGGCCTATTCGGGCGGATTGGATACTTCAGTTATTTTAAAATGGCTTATTGAAACATATCAATGCGAAGTAATAACTTTTTCCGCTGATTTGGGACAGGAAGAAGAACTCGACTATATTGATGAAAAAGCAAAAAATACCGGTGCGGTTAAAGTATATATTGATGATCTTAAAGAAACATTTGCAAAAGACTATGTTTTCCCGGCGTTTCGTGCAAATGCAATTTATGAAGGCATGTATCTTTTGGGAACATCGCTTGCAAGACCCCTTATCGCAAAACGTCAGATGGAGATTGCGAAAATTGAAGGAGCCGATGCGGTAAGCCATGGATCTACAGGAAAGGGTAATGATCAGGTCAGGTTTGAGTTAGGCTATCTTGCACATGATCCTGGCATTAAAATTATTGCCCCCTGGCGTGAATGGAATCTGGGTTCAAGAACTCTTCTTATGGAATATGCAAAAAAGCATGGTATACCGGTTCCGACCACACAGGCAAAACCTTACAGCTCTGACAGGAATCTTCTTCATATAAGCTATGAGGGAGGAGTGCTTGAAGATCCATGGAATGCACCGCCGGAAGATATGTTTACCCTTTCAGTATCACCAAAAAATGCTCCTGACAAACCGGAAATTATAGAGATAACTTTTGATAAAGGAAACCCGGTTGCTATTAATGGAGAAAAATTGTCTCCTGCAAAGCTTTTGAAAGAGCTTAACAGGCTTGGAGGAAAACACGGCATAGGAAGAATGGATCTGGTTGAAAACAGATTTGTGGGCATGAAATCGCGGGGAGTTTATGAAACACCCGGAGGCACAATACTAAGAGCAGCGCATATGGCTATTGAATCAATAACCATGGATAGAGAAGTAATGCATCTTCGGGATTCTCTGATTCCCAAGTATGCAGAACTTGTTTATAATGGTTTCTGGTTTTCGCCTGAAATGAAAATTCTACAGAGCATGATAGATGAAACACAAAAATATGTTTCCGGCACGGTTCGTATTGAGCTTTACAAAGGAAACTGTACTATTCTTGGCAGAAAATCGGATGAGTCATTATACAGCCATGATTTTGCTACTTTTGAACAAGATAGTGTGTATAGTCAGAAAGACGCTGAAGGTTTTATAAGACTTAATGCTTTGCGTTTAAGAATTCAGAGCCTGAAAAAAAGGGTTATTACATAAAAAGGGAGCCAATTTCAAAACGTTTCAGTTTGGTCAAGCTCAAGGCGGGAGAAAATTTCAACCACAGGAATACATTTAGTATTTCGAGGATTGGAATTTGAGCCCAACGCAGAGATCGGCCAAAATGGGGCGTTTAGAAACTGGCTCAAGGGATAGAAGAGGCCTTTGTATGTCAGCTAAACCATGGGATGGCAGATTCTCTCAGAAAACAGATAAGATTGTGGAAGCATTTACATCTTCTATAGATGTGGATAAAAGGCTTTATTCACATGATATACAAGGTAGTATTGCTCATTGCCGTATGCTTGTAAAAGCCTCCATAATAACGGATAAGGAAGCTTTAAGTATAATTAAAGGCCTGGAGAAAATAAAAAAAGAGATTGAAAGCGGCAAGTTCAAGTATGATGACAGCCTTGAAGATATTCATATGCATATTGAAACAAGGCTTGCAAAAGATATAGGAAAAGTTGCTTTAAAACTTCATACCGCAAGAAGCAGAAATGATCAGGTTGCTCTGGATGTAAGGATGTATCTAAGGGATGAAGTCCGAAAGATTATAAGCAGCCTTATTGGGTTACGAAAAGTTATTGTTGAGCTTTGCGAAAAAAACCCAGGTGTGATTATGCCAGGATACACGCATCTGCAAAAGGCTCAGCCGGTACTTCTTTCCCACCACCTTATGGCATACTATGAGATGTTTTTGCGCGATACCGAAAGAATGAAAGACTGTTTGAAGCGAATAAACGTTATGCCCCTGGGAAGTGCCGCTTTAGCAGGAACAACCTATCCGATTGACAGGAATTATACGGCAAAGCTTCTTGATTTTCCAAAAGTAACTGCAAACAGCATGGATTCTGTTTCAGACAGGGATTTTATAATTGAATTTATATCATCGGCTGCAATTTGCATGGTTCATTTCAGCAGGATGTCCGAAGACTTTATAATCTGGTCATCATATGAATTCGGTTTTATTGAACTCCCGGATGCTTTTGCGACAGGAAGCTCAATAATGCCGCAAAAGAAAAATCCGGATATTTGTGAACTGGCAAGGGGTAAATCAGGACGTGTATTTGGAGATCTTATTGCCATGCTCACCATCATGAAATCTTTGCCTCTATCCTACAACAGGGATATGCAGGAAGATAAGATCGCAATGTTTGATGCAGTTGATACTTTAAAGGCATGTATAGAAGTTTATACGAGGATGCTTCCTAATCTGAAAATAAATAAAGATATTATGCTTAAAGCTTGTGCTTTGGGATATTTAAATGCAACTGATATGGCCGATTACCTTGTTACAAAAAAAATGCCATTCAGAGAAGCTCATTCCTGTGCAGGAAAGGCGGTTGCTTTTGCTTTAAAAAATGGGAAAGAACTTAATGAGCTTTCTCTTAATGAAATAAAAACTTTTTCTCATCTTTTTGCTAAAGATGTTTATGATCTATTAACACCTGCCAGCATGATAAACCGCAGAACTTCATATGGTGGGACAGCGCCCCGCAATGTTATTGCCGCAGTTAAGAAAGCAAAAAAAGATATTGCGAAAGAAAAAGATATATAAACGAAAAATGACTAATTTATATAAAGTTTTCAGATACGATTTTATTATTCGGGTTCTTATTGCCATGACAATTATTTTATCTGTGTATGGTTGTGGCAAAAAGGGCCCTCCTGTTGCACCGCTGCAATTGGCTGTGCCTGTAGTAAATGAGCTCAAATCTCTTGTTGAAGGAAATAATGTCATGCTTGAATGGACTGTTCCTGAAACAAAAGAGAAAAAAGCGCCCCGGGTAACCGGATTTGTCATCTATCAGGCAAAGTATCCGGTTGCAGAAGACATATGTGAAAATTGTCCGATTAATTATAAACCTGTTGCTGAAGTTTCTGCCGATTCTGCCGGGAAGGACGGAAACATAAGGTATATTCGGCAACTTGAAAAAGGGTTTAAATATTTTTTTAAAGTTACTGCTTTTAGTAAAAATGTAACGCCGGAGAGTAGAGATTCAAATATAATAAAATTTGAATATTGATTTATAAAAAACTATTAAAGAAAATAGCGTATAACGCACACCGTTGCTATTCGGTGTTTGTGGGGAGTGTTATGGATCATTTTATTTATCAAGGCAATGAATTGTATTGTGAGAAAGTGCCTGTAAAAAAGATTGTGCAAAAAATAGGGACACCTTTATATATTTACAGTTATGCCACATTAAAACGTCATTTTACGGCTTTTAACGATGCGTTTAAGGGTGTAAATCGTTTAGTATGTTTTTCCGCAAAGGCAAACACCAACCTTGCGATATTGAAATTGTTTTCAAAGCTTGGTGGAGGCCTTGATATCGTTTCAGGAGGAGAACTTTACAAAGGATTAAAGGCCGGGTTTTCTTCAAACAAGATAGTATATTCGGGTGTGGGAAAAAGAATTGACGAAATTGACTATGCTCTTAAAACGGGCATACTTATGTTTAATGTTGAATCCCTTGAAGAGCTTGAAATTATTAACCAGAGAGCAGGGTTGCTTAAGAAAAAAGCGCCTGTTGCAATAAGGGTTAATCCTGATGTTGATCCAAAGACTCATCCGTATATTTCAACAGGTATGAAGAAGAATAAGTTTGGGATAAATATCGAATCGGCTATGGAAGCATATAAGATTGCAGCCAAACTTAAAAATGTTAAGGTAATAGGTCTTGACTGTCATATAGGTTCACAGATTACGGAAACAGGCCCTTTTAAGGATGCCTTGCGTAGTTTGAAGGTTATGATAAAAGACCTTGCGGATTTGGGTATTAATATAAAGCATCTGGATTTGGGAGGGGGGCTTGGAATAACATATAATGATGAAGAACCTCCAAATCCGGTAGAATATGCAAATGCGATAAAGGAAGTTATTGGTGATACCAAAATCAAGCTGATTTTTGAGCCCGGAAGAGTAATTGTAGGAAATGCCGGAGTACTTGTAACAAAAGTACTTTACAGAAAATCAACGGGTGTTAAGGAATTTGTCATTGTTGATGCAGGAATGAATGATCTGGTCAGGCCATCTTTATATGAAGCTTACCATGCTATCAAGCCTGTGGAAAAATCAGATAAGGAAGAGATTAAAGCTGATGTTGTAGGGCCTATTTGTGAAAGCGGTGATTTTCTGGCTCTTGACCGCAGCATACAAAAAGTTGAGCAGGGAGATTTGCTGGCTGTTATGAGTTCAGGGGCATATGGATATGTTATGTCATCAAATTATTGTTCAAGGCTTAAGATTCCGGAAGTCATGGTAAATGGCGATCAATTCCAGGTTACAAGAAAACGGCAGAAATACGAAGATCTTACTAGGGGCGAAGTCATCCCCTCTTTTTTATAAAGACTTCCAGATAAAATTTTTGGACTGCGTTATCAGTCGCCTCCCTTCGACAACGTACCAACTGTACGTTTTACTCAGGGAGGCTCCTTCTGGCCTTGCCAAAAACATTATCTGAAAGTCTTAATAGCTGAAATACTATTTGAGCAAGATATGGAAAATATTACTTTCTTTAAGATGAGCGGAAGCGGCAACGATTTTATTATAATTGACAACAGAAACAATGTGGTTGAGGTAAAAGATCTGAAGTCATTTATAACAAAGGTTTGTGCGCGAAGAATGTCTGTGGGTGCCGATGGTTTTATACTGATTGAAAATGATGATTCGGCTGATTTTAAATGGCAATTTTTTAATTCGGATGGCAGCAGAGCGGAGATGTGCGGAAACGGTGCAAGATGTGCGGCACGGTTTGCTTACATGAATAAGATTGCAGGCCCTGATATGTCTTTTGTAACCGATGCCGGTATTGTTCATGCCAGGGTACTTGACGGCAGGGTAAAAGTAAACATGATGGAGCCTTCCGTTTGTAAATATGATTATCAGATTCAGCTTAAAGACGGCCCGATTACGGTTTCAAGCTTAAATACAGGTGTTCCTCATGTAGTTATAATAGCAGATGATCTGGAAAATATTGATGTTGTCAATATCGGCAGGGAGATAAGGTTTCATGAAAACTATGCTCCTGCCGGAACAAATGTGAATTTTATATCCGGGATAAAAGACAAGACAATATATATAAGAACGTATGAAAGAGGCGTTGAAGATGAAACTCTTGCCTGCGGCACAGGTTCAATTGCATCAGCACTTGTTGTAGCGTATAAAAACAAGATTGAATCTCCGGTAAATGTAATAACAAGAAGTAAAGGAGTTCTTGCTATTCATTACAAACAGGATAATGGAAGATTTTATGATATTTATCTTGAAGGTGATGCCAGGGTCATATACAAAGGGGAGTTGGGGAAAGATGCCTGGCAATACTAACTTTTTTATTTAAGGGATGAATTAAAATATAATGATTACAATCGAAAAATCTGAAAGATTAAAAAGCCTTCCTCCTTATTTGTTTAAGGAAATTGACAGACAAAAAGATGAAGTCAAAAAACGTGGTGTGGATATAATAAGCCTTGGCGTCGGAGATCCTGACATGCCCACACCTCCTCATATAATTGAAGCTTTACACAAAGCTGCTTTGGATCCTAAAAATCATCAGTATCCTTCATATACCGGAATGTACGAATTTAATAATGCCGTTTCCAGATGGTATAAGAAAAGATTTAATGTTTCTCTTGATCCTGCCAAAGAAGTAGTGACTCTCATTGGATCTAAAGAAGGTATCGCGCATATTCCTTTGGCCTTTATTAATCAGGGAGATGTAGCGCTTGTAGCTAGTCCGGGTTATCCTGTGCCCAATATAGCTGTGCAATTCGCAGGAGGTCATCCTTATCTTATGGATTTAAAGAAAGAAAACGATTTTCTTCCCGATCTTGATGCCATTCCTGAGGATATAGCAAAAAAAGCAAAGCTCATGTTTATAAATTACCCTAATAATCCGACTTCAGCAGTTGCAACTGATGAATTTTTCAAACAAGTTGTGCTATATGCTGAGAAAAACAATATAATAGTATGCCATGATGCGGCTTATACCGAAATGGCGTTTGATGGTTATAAACCACCCAGTTTCCTTGAAACAGATGGTGCTAAAGAAGTTGGTATTGAATTTCATTCGCTTTCCAAAACTTATAATATGACAGGATGGCGTTTGGGTTGTGCTGTGGGTAGAGCGGAAGTAATAGACGGGCTGGGGCAGATAAAAAGCAATATTGATTCGGGTGCATTTCAGGCCGTCCAGCTTGCAGGTATTGCCGCTCTTGACGGGGATCAGGCCTGTGTCGAAGAAATGAATATTGAATATACAAAACGCCGTGATATTTTAGTTGATGGCCTGACTGGCCTCGGGCTTTCGGTTAAAAAGCCGCAAGCTACCTTTTATGTGTGGGTTGATGTTCCGAAAGGTTATACTTCAGCACAATTTACAAGCCTTCTTTTATCAAAAACAGGTATAGTAGTAACTCCGGGCAATGGGTTCGGATCTGCCGGAGAAGGTTATATCCGCATGGCTCTTACAGTTGGACAAGAGAGAATGAAAGAAGTAGTTGAAAGAATACGATCTCTTGAGTTTTAATTCGCAGGTTAGCCGGTATTATTAATGTGAAAAAACATACTGCGTATATTTCTGTAGGGTCCAACATCGGAGACAAGCTTTTAAATTGTAAACAAGGTGTAGAAGCGCTGGCTGATTCGGGATATGTCACTATTTCCGCATGGTCACATTTTTATAAAACTTCTCCTGTTGATTATAAGGATCAGGACTGGTTTATAAATGCAGTAGTAAAAATTGAAACTGATCTTAAGCCTTCTGACCTTTTAAAAAAGATGCTTTCTGTTCAGCAAAAAGCAGGGCGTGGAAAAGACAAAGTGCGCTTTGGTCCGCGTATTCTTGATCTTGATATTATATTGTATGATGATTTGGTTTTTAATTTGCCGGACATTACAATACCGCATCCCAGGATGCATAACAGGCTGTTTGTTTTAAAACCTCTTTGCGATATAGATTCATCCATTATTCATCCTGTTTTTAAAAAAGATATTAAACATCTGCTCGACAATCTTGATGATAGTGAGCAGAAGATTATTAAATTGTAATTTGTTTATCTGACTGGTTAAATATATGAGTAAATTAATAATATATATTTTACTGTTTTTTTGCGGCTATAAGATGTTGAAGTATTTGATGACTCCTTCTGCATCTTCAGACAGTAAAACTGACAGTAAATCTGATGCAGCTGATAAGCTATCAGATAACTTAATGATAAAAGACCCGGTATGTGAAGTATATTTTCCTAAAAAAGAAGGTATATTTTTAAATTATGGTGGCCAGGAAATGTACTTTTGCAGTACTGAGTGCAGAGATAAATTTATTAAGCAAAATTCAAATAAAAGCTGATAGAGTAAACACGGTTTCTTTGGTATTATAAAAAAAGCGTTGCATAAGGAGGGTTTATTATGAAATTTTTCATTGATACGGCTAATATTAATGAAATAAAAGAAGCAAACAGTATGGGTATGGTTGATGGAGTTACAACCAATCCGTCTCTCATTGCCAAAGAGGGACGTGTTTTAGAAGATGTTATAAAAGATATCTGCAAGATCATTGACGGGCCGATAAGTGCTGAGGTTATAAGCCTTGATGCAAAAGGAATGGTAAAAGAAGCTAAAGAGCTATCTTTAATTCATACCAATGTGGTTGTAAAGATTCCGATGACGGTTGACGGCCTTAAGGCTACAAGGACGCTTACGGACAAAGGGATAAAAACAAACGTTACTTTGATATTTTCACCTCTCCAGGCTCTAATGGCTGCAAAAGCCGGTGCGACTTATGTGAGTCCTTTTGTAGGCCGCCTTGATGATATTTCACATGACGGTCTTCTTTTGGTAGAACAGATTGTAGATATATACGATAACTATGCCTATGAAACGGAAATTATTGTGGCAAGTGTTCGTGATCCGCTTCATGTTCTTGAATCCGCTTTGCTTGGGGCTGACATTGCTACTATTCCTTTTAACGTTCTGGCAAAGCTTGCTTCCCATCCCCTTACAGATAAGGGTATAAAGGCTTTTCTGGACGACTGGAAGAAATCGAAAAAAACAAAAAAATAATACTTTAGGATAATAGCATGACGAACAGCAGACTTTTATATATATTGAAGCATCCAAACAGCTTGACAATATATAGAATGGCTGCAATTCCTGCTATTGTCATATTTTTGTTTTTTCCAAACAAATATTGTACTTTAACTGCGGCATTGATATTCAGTGCCGCAGCTATTACCGACTATTTAGACGGCTATCTGGCAAGACGTTGGGGACTTGTTTCAAATATAGGTAAATTCATGGACCCCCTTGCAGATAAGCTGCTAGTCTCATGCTCCTGTATTATGATGACTTCTTTAGGCTGGATACCTGCCTGGGTTGTTTGTATTATCATCGGGCGCGAACTTGCGGTTACAGGACTAAGAAGTATTATTGCCGAAAACGGTCAGGATGTAGCTGCCTCAAACCTGGGAAAATATAAAACCGGCTTTCAGATTGCAGCAATTATTCCTCTTTTAATGCACTACCCGTTTCTTGGGATAAATCTTCACGCAATCGGAATGGTCTTTCTTTGGGGAGCGCTTGTTATGACTGTTTGGTCGGGCTTAGATTATTTTATTCACTTCTGGAGGCTTTTTAAAGTATAGATTTTTACTGTAAGTCAGCACATTAACCGTTCTTTATAAAATATAGAAAAGGTCCTTTTTCCTGGATAGCGAAAGATAGATGATTTCACCAAAATAAAGGAGATGATTCTAAAATGATTCGGAAGACAATAGGCTTGATCATCAGTTTGCTGTTTATCTTTAATTCGGCCTTTGCTTTTGATGAACAAAAAGCAAAGGCTGATTACAAAGGTGCTAATTTTGGAGTTGCTTCCATTAAAGAGAGTGTGTATGAAAACGCTCCCGCAATTACCATAAGTTTTACTGCCCCTTTGTCAAAGGATCGCCTGAAAGACCAATATGTGACACTTGAAGGTGGTGAATCCGATCATTGGATAATCAGTGAGGATCGCACCAAACTGATATTTCCTTTTGTTGCACCTCAAACAGACTATAGCGTTCATGTTTCCAGTGAGATCCGGGACTTGAACGGTCAAAAACTAAATCATTCCGAAAGTAAAAATCTCAAAACCCTTAGCCTGACTCCCTCGGTCAACTTTACATCAGGCGGTCATATTTTAAGCAGTTCAAGCCCCAAAAGATTACCTGTCACCACTTTAAACATTGACGAGGTAAATATCGATTTTTTTGCTGTGGACAATTCCAAAATCCCTGGGTTAATCCATAATATGGGCCGAAACGGAAGCAACTGGTACCACACGGTTAACCGCGTCAACCAGTACGGGAAGCTGATCCATTCCGGCCGTTTTGAATTAAAACCGAGAAAAAATCAGCGAACGGAATACAATATTGATTTAGAGGGTATCGACAGCTTAAAAGCGCCCGGTCTTTATGTTGCTGTAATGAACAAACCAGGAATCTATGACGGCAACTTTGAATACTCGTATTTTATGCAGACCAATATTGGTTTGCATCTTCGTCTCTATGATAAAAGCTTTGATGTTTACGCCCAGGATATTACAAGCGGTAAACCCATTGCAAACGTTAAAATCGAAGTCACCAATTTAGACGGTACGGTTATCGAAACTGGAAATACCGATGAAAACGGCAGGGCCAGTTTTCATATAACATCTGATCAGCATTATATTATTGCCGCTAAAGAAGATCAAATTTCCGTATTGCCGTTAAAACGCGACGCTCTTGATCTTTCTGGCCTGAAAAACGTTGTTACCACACATAGCGAATACCAGATCTACCCATGGGGGCCGCGAAACCTTTACAGGCCTTCGGAAAAAATTGAGGTAAAAATGCTGGTTCGCAACTACGATGGCAAACTCCCGCCATCAATGCCCCTTGCTTACACCCTGTATAAACCAAACGGCGACAAAGTCTCATCGGATCAAATCCAACCAACCAAACAGGGTTTTTACACCTTTGAGTATCAAACAGATGACACCAGCCAGACAGGAACCTATCATCTGAAACTCTCCTTTGGGGCCACAAACACGGTAAGTTACTACTTCAAGGTTGAGGAATTTTTGCCGGAACGTCTCGATCTTGAGCTGTTTGACGGAGATGTGAATAAAAAGCGAATCATAGCAAAAAAGGAACTGGTTGAAGTGCCGATCAGTTCACGTTATCTTTATGGTGCTCCCGCATCCGGTAACAAGGCCGACGGTTTTGTGGTTGCTGGGATTGACATACATCCCTTTGAAGATCTGAAAACATTTTCTTTTGGTGATACCAGTGAAAAGATTGGATATGAACGCCAAAAATTTACTGAGATAAACCTGGCAGATGACGGAACCGGTTTGCTTACCATGGAAAACAAATGGTCGGCAATGAAATCTCCTGTGAGCTTAAATATTAATGCCAGTGTTTACGAAACCGGAGGGCGCCCTGTTACAAGGCACAGCTCATTGACCATGTTAAGCGGCGATCACTTTATCGGGATAGAGCCCCAGTTTAAAGAAAAACCTGATGCCAACAGCACAGTTGAAATCAAAGTGGGATGTGTTAACAGAGATGGGAAATGGATAAAAAATAAATCTTTGCAGGTATCCCTGATTCGCCAGGATCGTAACTGGTATTGGCGCCAGAACAGCGGTCGGGGTTGGCACTGGGCCTGGGATGAAACCCCGGTTGTAGTATTTTCAAAAACTGTGAATATAAACAAAACCGAAACCGCCATAGTTAGTTTGCCCATAAGCTGGGGTAGTTATAGAATTGAAGTTAGCGATGGTGATTCTCTGACCAGTTACCATTTTCAAACCGCCTGGTCCTGGTGGAATAATTCCGGCAATAGCAATGCACAGAAACCGGACCAGATTAGTTTGGGATTCGAGAATGCCGGTTACAAGCCGGGTGATCTTGCCAAACTTCGTATCAATCCGCCACAGGATGGTTTGGCTTTGATTACAGTTGAAAGCTCTGAAGGGGTTTTGCTCACAAAATACATGCCTGTGAAATCCGAAGGGACTGATGTTGATATCCGGACAGATAAATCCTGGGACCGGCATGATCTTTATGCATCGGTTATGGTGATTCGTCCGGGTGATATGGATAAAACTCCCGTACCCACCCGGTCTTTTGGCATGGTACATTTACCTTTAAAACGTGATAACGCATTATTGAATGTTGAAATAACCGCTCCCGAGCAGGTGGAACCAAGCAAAAGAGTCAACGCAAAAATAAAGGTTACTTCCGATTATCCCCTGCCTGCCAACACAAGAGTAGTTGTTTCATTGGTAGACGTGGGTATCCTCAATATTACCCGTTTTAAAACCCCTGATGCAGGCTCATATTTTTTCGGCTCCCGCCGTTATAACATAGACCTCTACGACAACTATGGGCAGGTGATCGATAATCTTGGACCTAAAACCGTACTTCAGCGTTTTGGAGGGGGTTTTGCAGAGTCTGATGCTGACATTGCCAGAGGAGGCGACAAACCAAAATCCGAAGTACTTATGGTTTCGTTTTTCTCCGAACCGCTGCCAGTAGATGAAAATGGAGAAGTTGAGGCGGGTTTTGACGTCCCCAATTTCAACGGGAAACTTCGCTGGATGGTTATGGCCTTTGCGGATGAGCAGTTTGGCAAGACGGACGCGGATACAAAGGTAGCAGACAAGATCGTCACCCAGCTGTCAATGCCGAGATTTTTGGCATTAGGCGATAAATCCATAATTGCCTTGGATTTGCGCAATATGAGCGGTACACTCCAGCAGTTATCCTTGGAGATGGATATTGATGGTTCCCTGAGGCAGCTCTCGGAGAAAAAGTCCATCTCGTTAAATGATAATGAAAAAATCACACTGCGTTTCCCCATAGAAGCAATCGCAAATTCCGGCCAGGGTGAGATGAAACTTCACCTCTATAATGAGGATAAAGAGATAGAGATTAACCGCACCTGGCGTTTGGGTGTGCGTTCACCCTATCCTTCGATTACCCGCACATCCTTTGCTGTGATTGCACCAAATTCAAACTGGAAACCGGAATTACCGACCGATGACCTGGTGCCTGAAACAGTTGGTTTTCAAATGACCTTATCAAACAAACCACCCATAGACTTAGCCAGCCATTTCACATATCTTCTTCACTATCCCTATGGATGCCTCGAACAATCCACAAGCTCCGGTTATCCGTGGGTGTTGGCTACACCTGAAGCAATCAGTGAGATGGGTTTGAGCAAACAGGTAAAAAATCAGTTTAATCGTGACTATGATGAACAATTCCGCGCGATACAGATTGAAGCTGCCGTTCGCCTTGTTCTGGATCGTCAAAAAAGCAATGGCGGTTTTGGTCTGTGGTCATCTGATAGTCCTGAGGAAAAGTGGCTTACTGTTTATGCCGCAGAATTTTTAAACGACGCCAAAAGGGCGGGTGCTTCCGTAAGTGCGGATTCATTGCAAAATACAAATGTAAGATTAAGAAAATATCTGCACGGCGATTTTCCGAAAAATCACAATCGCTGGAGCGAAAATATCGATCACTATGAATTTGCCTTCAGGAGCTATGCAGGATACGTGCTGGCAAAAGCCGGTCTGGTAGGGTTAAGCGATTTGAGGCGTTTAGCTGAACAGTATGAAGGCAAAACCAATGATGATGGATTAAGCTGGCAATATATGGCCGCATCTTTTAAATTGGCCGGTGACGCTAAAAATGCCGATACATGTTTTAATCTGGCAATGAAAGAGCGCGAACGTCCCAAATACAGTTACTATGGTGAATATGGTTCCAATGTGCGTGACCTGGCCCGAATCACCGAGCTTGTGCTGGCCCACGGTTTTGAAGGCAGCGGAAACCTGCTTTTGGATTTGACCAATGCTGTGAAAGAGAGACAATGGTTGAGCACCCAGGAGCGAATCTCACTATTTAGAACCGCTTTGTTAATGGAAAAATCAGGTGGTGATACCTGGGGGGCAACCCTTGTTACCGATCAGTTGGAGCAAAAACTTGAGCGAAACAGAGCTTTTAACACCCTCTTTGACCTTAAAACCTATCAAAGTCTGCAAAAAATTGAAGCCGGCAGCAATACTCTCTACGCGAATATGACGCTGGTGGGTGAGTCTGAAAAAGCTCCTGAACCTCAATTTAATGAAATAACTATCACGCGAAAGTTTTATGACACTAATGGAAATTCGCTGATACTTGATCAGATGAAATCCGGTGAACTGGCGGTAGTACAGCTTGACATATCCTCAAAAAAACGTACTCCCGACGGATTGGTAGTTGATCTGCTGCCTGCCGGAGTGGAAATAGAAAATCAAAATCTGGGTGTTGCCTCCATCAAACTGGATGAGATCAAGATAGACGGCAAAACCATTGGCGAGATTAAAAAAACGGAATATGTAATACATGAAGAGTTTCGGGATGATCGTTATGTGGCTGCCATAAACATCGATACCTATAGAAGTATAACGCTCTTTTATTTGATAAGGGCGGTGACTCCGGGTGTTTATAAAATGCCATGCAGTTATGTTGAAGATATGTACAGGCCTTATCGGTTTGCCATTGGCGCCACCCAGGGGCAGATAGAGATATTTGAATAAAGCATCATGAGACGATATTTTTTTAGAGCCCCGGAGTTTAAACGCCCCGGGGTTCTCTTCTTATTTCTTCTTATTTCCGTACTTTTCTTTACCGCGTTTATTATCATAGATAAGCTTTATCCTGTTAATTTAAACCCAAAAACACAAACCTGTGTTATCCTCGCCAAAGATGGCACTCCCCTGCGCTCTTTTGCCGATGCAAATGGAGTCTGGCGTTATCCCGTAACTGTGGATGAGGTTTCCCCATATTATATCGAAGCACTGCTTGGATATGAAGATCGATGGTTTTACTATCACCCAGGCATCAATCCATTTTCTCTGTTGCGGGCATCCTTTCAGTTGCTGACAAGCGGCAAGGTGATTTCGGGAGGTTCAACACTGACCATGCAGGTGGCGCGATTAAAGCGGCCTGTGCCGAAGAGTATTTCAGGAAAACTCAGGCAGATTTTTACCGCCTTTCAGCTTGAATGGCATTTCAAAAAAGACGAGATACTGAATTACTACTTAAATCACGCCCCTTTTGGTGGTACATTCGAAGGTGTTCAGGCGGCAAGCTACGCTTATTTCGATCACGGAGCAAAAGATCTTACCCATGCACAGGCAGCGTTATTGGCGGTTATGCCCCAGGCCCCTAGCCGTTACCGCCCGGATCGCTATCCCACGAAAGCCCGGCAGGCAAGGGATAAGCTGCTGGAGAGATTGGGATACTTTGATATCTGGCCCAAAGATATGATAGAAGAGGCAAAAGAGGAGCAGGTGACCGGATGGCCCATTGAAACCAAAATGAATGCGCCGTTGCTTGCAAGGCGTTTGCATAGTCAAACCCTGGCGGAAAAGATTCGGATCAGTACCCTTATAGACTATCATCTGCAAATTGCCTTTGAACAACTGGCTATGGATTATGCTGCGAATCTCCCCCCACATCTGTCCGTATCAATTCTGGCAATGAATAACCAAACCGGTGGAGTTGAGGCATACGTTGGTTCAGCGGATTTCTTGAATGAATCCCGCTTTGGCCATGTTGATATGGTTAAAGCAATACGATCACCAGGTTCAACAATTAAACCTTTTATCTATGGTATGGCTTTGGACCAGGGATTGATTCACTCCCAGAGCATGTTAATGGATATACCGATTCTGTTTGGAGATTATCAGCCTGTAAATTTTAATCGTAGTTTCAGCGGTCCTGTTAGCGTTGCAAAAGCCCTGTCGCAATCACTTAACCTGCCTGCAGTCCAGCTGTTCGATCACCTTGGGCCCCGTTTCTTTTACGCCAGGATGATCAACAGCGGCTTTAAAATAAAACTTCCCCAAGGGGCAAGTCCCAACCTCTCCATGGCCCTGGGAGGTTTTGCAGCAAGCCTGGAAGATCTTCTAATGGTTTACTCCTGTCTGGGGCGTGGCGGAGAAACCATAAAACCGAGATTTACCAGGGATTCAAAAATCATTCAAACAAGATTACTCTCCAAGGGAGCTGCCTGGATCATTCATGAAACACTTGTGCCTGAGAGGGGCAGAGAGATTCGTGACAGGGATAAACTCTTTGCAGTTAAGACCGGCACTAGCTATGGGTTTCGCGATGCATGGGCTTTGGGAGTGGATAAGGGGTATACCGTTGGCGTCTGGGTTGGCCGCCCCGACGGCACGCCGGTACCGGGGCATTACGGAGCACAAACCGCAACGCCGTTATTAAAAATGGCGTTTCAACTTCTTCCCCGGCATCAAAATCGGATTAAAAGACCGGATTCAGTTACCGGATGTAAAATATGCTGGCCGGGCGGTCAACTCGCAAAATATAATCAAGATACTAAGAAATATAACTGTAAAGAGCCAAGAAACGCCTGGATGCTGGACCGGACAGCCCCTAAAACTTTAACATCAACAAGGCAGACCATAGGCCCGGCGGTTATAGAACTGAATCTGCAATTAACCAAAGACAGACGATATCGCATTCCAGGTGGATGCAACGTGGCTGAACCTATGATTCGGACAAGAGTAGAGCTGTGGCCAAAGGCTTTGGAGAGCTGGTTGCCGACATCCTCACGCCGACATAAATTGATTCCCCCCATATCCCCCGGCTGCCCGCAAATATCTGATGTTATTATTGAGGAACCCATTGCAATCGAGGGTATAACCGATAAAGATATGATCATTAAAAAAGATAAAAGCAGTAATTACCCTGTGTTTGATTTAAAGGTACAAGGAGGCAATGGGCCTTGGTACTGGTTCGAAAATTCAATCATGAAAAAAGAGGGAAAAGCATTTAAGTTCGCTCCCCAGCATGCCGGCCAATACCAGCTGCTGGTTGTAGATCAAAGCGGAGCTATAGATCAAGTTGGAGTGGAGGTGTTTTGAAAGAGCCGATAAGATTTTATAACCTTTGTCGTTAAAATGAAATAGAAGATTATCTCTTATTGACTATCTTTTATCACCTTTAATGCTTCTTCAAATATAACATTTAATTTCAAAGTCATATCTGCTGCTTCATTAAGTAACAGGTCAACTTTATCCATATCATTTTCTTTTACTTTTTTAGCCCAATCCTTGTATGTTTCACTGTGATCGGTGTTATGTTTAATCCAGTGTTCCAATAATTTTACCATTTTTTCATCAAAAGATAATTCCGAAGATGAATCATGGCTATGATGGTGGTGATTATCGTGATTATGGCTATGATCATGAGACATTTTTTTGCTCCTTAATTTTAAATTAAATATAATTTTTCATTCTTAATATAAAAAAAAGTTTCTGTCACTTTAATTATTTTGTAATTTCATTACAGAACATCGCATACTTGAATATTGACATACAATAATTATCTATATAAATTTCAGAGCCAGTTTCAAAACGCCCCATTTTGGCCGATCTCTGCGTTGGGCTCAAATTTCAATCCTCGAAATACTCAATGTATTCCTGTGGTTGAAATTTTCGCCCGCCTTGAGCTTGACCAAACTGAAACGTTTTGAAAGTGGC